>JBFLXP010000280.1:0-4432 GCA_040757315.1 Nitrospirota bacterium | reverse complement strand
ATCGTCTCGTGAGTGAAAGAGTCCAGCGCCCTCACTTTACCGGCCGGTACGCATTCGATATGGAGCTCCTCAACATCGCGGTAGAGCTTGAGTCCGAGGGGAAAAAAATTGTCGGGGTCGAGGAAATTATCTCCACCCATGGGGTTCGGTGTGTTTCTATGGATCTCGTAAAGGATCGAGACCGCATCTATGGTTTCCAATTTCTTATCCCTCGAGACGCGTCCGTACAAAAAATCGATGAATTCATCCACAGAAAAAATGAGGGGAGGGATGAAGCTCTGTCCCGTGCGAAGGGCAAGTCTCTTTCTGACGTAGTGGGCCGGGCGCCTCCCGGGAAAGACAATCAGATTGGATGAATAGTCGTTGGCATCGCCTTCGAGCCGATGGACTATCTCTTCGGTGATGTCCCGGCGAGGGCTGAAAATCAGGAAATTCAGAATATTCTCCTCACCTCTTTCAGGTCGATGTACACAAGAATACCTTCGATATCTTTTCCAGGGAAAAGCTGACGCGCCAGTTTCATATAAGTCCTGAGCTGAGGTTCGTGGGTATCCCGCTTTTTTCCCGTCTTATAATCGATGACCGCAACTCTGCTTCCGTCTGTAACGATTCTGTCCATCCTGAAAAGTCTGCCGCCTCCGTCGACTATCTCCTGTTCCGTCTTGACTATCATGCCGGGCTTCGGCAGAAAGTATTGGGCAACGTCTTTGTGGCCGACGATTTCCATGACGGTTCTTGCCGTATCGTCCTCGGGATAGGCGTTTCCCGTCTCCCGGTTGACGTCACTGATAATTCGGAGCAGGTCTTCCTCGAATCCTTCTCCGGCATATTCGAGCCGGGATAACACCTTGTGGATGAATTCACCCCGACGCTTCTCTTCTGCGGTCAGCAGCTCTTCAGGGCTTATTTCGAATACCGTCTGCTTCCGATAATGACGGAGAACCTGACTTTCAGCGGGCTCAGGTTCAATTTTAGGAGATACGGCGGGCTTTTCCGAAGGGACAAAATCATCAGGCGGAAGAATATCAAGCGGATATCCCCCTTTTGTTCTCACGCCGACGATATAGAGTTCCTCTTGCGCTCTGGTGAATCCTACGTACAGCGTATTCAGACTATTCACTCTTTCAGCGGCATAAGCGGCATCGTAAAAGTCCGCCAATTGGGGGGCGCTCACTATCATTTCCTTTGTGATTTTCATAAGTCGTACGCTATTTTCTCCCTCAACCGGAACGTAATCGAACTTCCGTCCCCATTCTTCATAGAGCAAAACGATGACTACGGGAAAACCGAGCCCTTTTGACTTGTGAATGGTCATCACTCTGACCGCATCGATACCCTTTGGTTCGCTCATATCCCATTCCGCTTCGGTGTTTTCCGCTTCGGAGGCGAAGGAAAGGAAATCTCTGACGCTATTGAACCCCTGACCCTCAAAGTTCTTTACGACATCGAGAATTTTTGCAAACGCGGCTTCCTCTTCCCGCGAGATATCGAATACGCCGAAGACGCTGAATACTTCGGAAAGAAGGTCGTATAGAGGAAGATACCCCGATGATTTGAAAAGCCCGGAAAAATAACGTTCCCATAGATCGGGGAATTGTTTTTGAAATGATTTGTAGAGCGGAGGCATGTCTCTGTGGAGGAAAACGAAGTCCGACAATGTTCCGGTGGTGACCTCAGATTGATGTTCCCGCAATATTCCGCAGAATAATCCGCCCAGGATAAAAGTTGAGAACGAAAGGTCGTCCGGGGGCGAGTCCAGAAACCGGAGGAGAGAAATGATCTCGCCCGTAACCTTCCTTCTCCGGATGTCGAGGCTGCTGAAGGAGATAAAGGGAATATTCTCTTCATTGAGCCATCCGGACACGCGGACTGCATCTTCATTTTTTTGCGTAAGAACGGCAACGTCGCTGAACGGGTAGCCCCTTCCATGAAGTTCTTTTATCAATTCTTGTATATGAAAGCGTTCAGGAGGATCTTCGTCGTTTCTTTCATGGATAGTGACTTCTGCATACCCTCGTTCACCGGCGAAATCCCTGGGATTCTGCACGTAGTCCGTGAGACCGCTCTTCCCGGCAATTGATCGGTACGCCTCGTTTCCCGCAACGACGTCTTTGAAGACCTTTTGGCTGAAATCCAGAATTCTGCTCTTGCTCCGATAATTTGTGCCAAGTTCCTTCACGGTATGGTGTGCGGAAGGGAAGGGGTTCTCAGTCTCGCACCCTTTCATGATGGCATAGTCGGCATGCCGGAAACCGTAGATTGCCTGCTTCGTGTCCCCGACCACGAGCAGGCTTCCTCCCTGTGATAAAGAGTTCTCTATAAGCGGCAGGAGATTCTTCCACTGCAAAGGAGAAGTGTCCTGAAACTCATCGATGAAGTAATGAAAAATGGTTTCGCCCAACCTGAAATATACGTCGGGCACTATCTCCCGATCGAGATATTCTGAAAGTTTTCTATTGATATCCTCGATGAATATCTTACCCTGGCGCCTCTTGGCCTCCTCGACGAGTTCCTGAAGCGCCTCGTAGACTTTCAGATACGGGACATAAAAAGAACCGGCATGCAGGAGTGTATACTGTTCCACAAGTTCGCTGAATTCCGACCATAGTGCCTTGATCTTTTCGAAAGCTTGCTGACCAGCAGTATCCGTCTTGCATGGTTTGACGGCCGGAGGATTCGCAAAGCCCTTGCCGATCACGTCAATAAAGCTTTCTTCCCTCACGGCCTCGGCAATAGACGGGTAGGAGGAATTCGAGCGGGGAATCAATCCGGAATTATTCATTATTTCATTTATAGTTATTATGATTGACCTCAGCTTATTCTTTATGTTTGAAATCCCATCGTAACAGTCTGCCGCCGCGAATTTCTTGCCCGTGGCGCCGAGCATCATCTGTATTCTTTTTACTTCTCCAAGAACCGCCTGCGAAGGGTCCCACAAGAAGGAGGCACTCCCCTTTTTGTTGGCCGAAATAATCTCGATCACATCCTTAAAAATATCGGTATCGTAAGTGGTTTCATTAATATTTCTCATGTAAAGATTGAAGCTATACTCCATAAGTCTCTCACTGCTCAACAGAATGTCGAATTCAGGATTGAGGCCAAAATCCAGGGCGGAGGCCTTGAAGATGGTTGTCATATAACTGTCGATTGTCCTCACCTGGAAATCGGAATAGTCGGCAAGAATCCCGGAGATGAGCCTTTCAGCCCTTTCCTTCAGGCCGGTACCGATCGTTACGATGCCGGAAATCTCGGACAGCGACTTCTCATCTTCAAAGCAAAGAGTTTTCAGCCACGAGAGTATCCTCTCTTTCATTTCCTTGGCGGCATTGTTGGAGAAAGTGATGGCGACGATATTTCTGAGATTGTTTCTCGGCACTTTGTCGGAGAGAATGAACTGCACAAAGCGTTGACTGAGAGCGTAGGTTTTACCCGAGCCTGCAGAGGCTTTGAGAACAAAGAAGTGTGGGAACGGAATGGAGGTGTCTTTCTGGAGGACTGTGCTCATATGATCTGGCGATCTGCTAATACTCCGGCGATGAGAAATGTCATTGCGAGTGAAACGAAGCAATCTCGTCTCTTCCGATGAGATTGCCGCGCACCCTTTAGGTGCTCCCAATGACCGATAACCAAACGTTGACTATTGTTATCGCCGGATATGGGTAACGAGAAATTACAATATTTCATCGCGGCTTAGTAGTAACAGATGCAATCATTTCCTTGAATCCAATATGATGGTCACCGGGCCGTCATTTATCAGATGCACCTTCATGTGTGCGCCGAATTCTCCCGCTGAGACCGGCAGGCCGGTCTGTCTCAGTCTTTCCGCAAACATGATATAGAGCGCTTCAGACTTTGCAGATTCCTCCGCTCTGTCAAAGGAAGGGCGGTTGCCCTTCCTGCAGTCTGACAGGAGTGTGAACTGCGAAACAACGATGATCTCACCCTTGACGTCCTGAACAGAGAGGTTCAATTTTTGCTTTGCATCTTCGAAGATTCTCAATTGCGATACTTTTTTCACAAGGTATTCGATATCCCCGTCAGTGTCTCCCTTCTCCACACCGAGAAAGACAAGGAGTCCGCGGCCGATGCTCGAAACGGATTCCCCATTGACTGAAACTTCCGCCTCGGAGACGCGTTGTATGAGCGCTTTCATTTTCTCCTAACTCCTCACTTCTCACTTTCGTCAGTACCACATCATTGCTTCGAAATCGGGAGTGGGCACGGTCAGAGCGATATAGCCCCTCCAGGGACAGCGCTCTATCTCCTCGCCGTTCCTCGTTATGCCGATCGAAAAAATGACTTCGTCTTTCTCCCGTGCACGCAGATCACCGAAGTGAATGCCGATCTCAAAAATGTCCAGGAGCGCGACATCGGTGATATCCTTTATCTCATTCCAGCCGCCGGCAGCTTTCTCCCGCAAGTCTGCCCGGAG
>JBFLXP010000279.1:0-4438 GCA_040757315.1 Nitrospirota bacterium | reverse complement strand
CAGTGAAGTTCAGGGATACTCTGGCCGGCCGAAAATCCGAGTTATGGCTGACACCCATGATAACCGAGGATCTCCGGGACTTCAAGCAGACAGACCTGTCGCATCGGTTTCTTCACGGCGGGCTGCCTCCTTTTTTTATGGCGAAAGAATTTCCCGAGCGTGATTTCCAGGAATGGATGGATGCTTTCTGGGCAAAGGATATCCTTGAACTTTTCAGGCTTGAGAGGCGGTACTCCTTCCTGAAGTTTGCCGAACTGCTGATGATCCAGAGCGGAGGGATTTTTGAAGCGAGCAGCTTTGCCGCTCCCTGCGAGGTCAGCAGATCGACTATCTCAAATTATCTTGCCGTTCTCGAAGCAACGTATGTGATGCACGTAATCCGGCCGTTCACGTCGCACCGCCCTGCAGAGATAATATCCGCACCCAAGGTCTATGCCTTTGACACCGGTTTCATGTGCTACTATCGCGGATGGGACAGCCTCCGCGCGGATGATATGGGGACATTATGGGAGCATTATGTTTTGAATGAGATACTTGCACGGACCCAGTCTCGAAAGATCCACTACTGGCGCGACAAACAGAAACACGAAGTGGACTTCATTATAGCGAAAAAGCAGTCTGACCCGATGGTCATCGAGTGCAAGTGGACTGCTGCGGACTTTGACCCGGCCAATATCAAGATCTTCCGAAGGCACTATCCGCGGGGAATCAATTTCGTGGTTGCTACGGATGTGAAAAGATCATATTCCCGGAGTTATGAAAATGTTGTGGTCAGGTTTGTGAGTCTTCAAGACTTGATCAAAGAAGTGGCGGGGGGATCTTGATAAGAAACCGTGAGATAGCGAGTTGGTGAGGCTTTAATTATCTTCCACGTGCTCCTGCACCTGATTCTTTTTTAAGGCTTTTTCGATCAGCCTCCTCTTTTTGGAAGGTATAACCTTGCCCCGCATCGATGATATCGGAATCTCTTCCCTCGCGGATTTCTTGATCAGTTTTACCGTTCGCTTCTTCATTTTGTGCATATCTTCATTATATTAGAACGGCTTTCCGGGAACAATGAGGCAACTGTGATTGCTGCACGGTCCCTTCAGAAAGAATCTTTATATACTCCGCACAGATAAAAAGGCCGGCAACAATTTCCGCTTGCATAACCTCGTCCTAATGGGTACTATTTGTACATTATCGAACAGGATTGGCAATATCCTTGGCAAGTCAGAAGCGGGAGCAAGATGAAGCCATGAACAGAATTGATTCTGCGGAAGTGGAAGAACGCATCAGGGCGTGGGCGGACGTGACAATGCTGACGCTTGAGTTGAAGCGCGCCATGTATAGGAAGCGGCGGCCTGAACTAAGTGAAGAGGAGATTAATGAATTAGTGAGGAAGGAGCTTTCTATACTGAAAAAGGAAGACGATGAATGACAATCCTCTCCTTCGGTCAGTGAGAGAGGTCTGCCGGTTTCTTGATGAAGAAGCAATAGAATACATGCTTGTTGGAGGAATGGCGGTAAGCATCTGGGCAGAGCCCAGGGCGACCTTCGACATCGATTTTCTCGTTTCGATTGGTCTCGGCGATTTTGACAATCTTAAACACCGGCTGACTGAAAGCGGCAGATTCGTCTTTGTTCATGGAAAGCCAATGATCTTCGGGAAAGTATCTCTTTTACGCGCAACATTGAAGAGCAATACTAATGTTTCCGTCGATTTCATGTTCGTCGATGACCTGTTCAAAAGTGAAGCCCTCAAACGTAAGGAAGCCCTTCAATTGACTGATTTTCCCATAAAGATATCGGCCCCCGAAGACTTAATAATACTAAAATTGCTGAGCGGCCGGCAGCAAGACCGGCTTGACGCAACGAAGATACTCGAAATGCAGAAAGACAACCTCGACATGGCCTATTTAAAGACGTGGCTCGAAAAGTTGGGCCTCAAGTTCAAAAAAGAAAGAGAAGACAGAGGAAGTCTTTAGGATAAGAGAATATCTTCCCATTCGCTCCGGGGTATGACAATATCCAGCGTCTTTTGGACAGCTATAACTTGCCCATGTCTTGCCGAACAGGATATCGCGATACCAGCACTGTCGCAGCTCGCCATGTCTTGACAATGTTTCCAATTAATTTGTATTATTTGTACTAATAATACAAATTCGGGAGAGGGGGTGTTTAGATATGGCTGGCGATTACAAATCCTTTGGGGATTTCTTCAAAAGCCTTCGCAAAAAAAAGAGAATCACGCTAAGAGAGTTTTGCATCAAAGCGTCGGCTGATCCTGCTAATATCAGCCGCCTTGAACGCGGGGCAATGTCGGCACCGCAGGACACTGATATACTCGAACGCTATGCCAAAGCTCTCGGCATCAAAGCTGTAAGTGATGACTGGTACACCTTTTTCGATCTCGCAGCTACAGATCGTGGCCTCATTCCAAAAGACCTGCTGTCTGATCAGGAGGTCGTAAAAATGCTCCCGGTATTCTTCAGGACTTTGCGGGGCCAGAAGCCGACTGAGGCGGAGATGATCAGATTAGTGGAAAAGATAAGGAAGAGTTAGTCCTGGATTTGATGATTCATGAAATCACAAAGAATCCAAATTGCCAAAAATAACAGCTATTTACTAAAATATCGCCGTGGGCAAGATTCATTCCGTGCATCGGAGCCGATCTTAGGGGGATAGCGGCAACTTGTGTGACTACGTAACATTCATCGTTTACGAAACAACACTTTTGTTTCTGCCCGGCTTGCGCACTACTCAAGAAACGCTCACCTCAGACGAACCTTTTTCCCTTTTCTCTCTGCCAAGGAGAATCAGGAAAGACCCTGCAAGAGATAGAGGGACTCGGATTTCCAGCAATTGAAGATAAGACGGAGGAATGATGGCATCGATTGTTCCGGTTGAAATGATCGAAAGAAAAATTTATTTGGTTCGCAGCCATAAGGTAATGCTTGATAAAGACCTTGCAGCTCTTTACGGTGTCAAACCGATACGGCTTAGGGAGCAGGTTAAACGGAATATCAAACGATTCCCTGATGATTTCATGTTTCAATTAGATGACCAGGAGGTTGATATCTTGGTATCGCAAAATGCGATACCATCACGAAAACACCTTGGCGGCTATCAGCCATATGTATTCACCGAGCAGGGTGTTGCAATGCTGTCAAGCGTGCTCAATAGTGAGAGAGCAATTGAAGTCAACATTCATATAATGCGCGCGTTTGTGAAGCTGCGTGAAATGATCGCCTCTCATAAGGACCTCGCCAAGCGTCTCGATGACCTCGAAAAGAAATATGATGCACAATTTAAAGTTGTGTTCGACGCCATCAGGCAGTTGATGTTGTTTCCGACCCGTTGTTGGGGAAGAGACGATGTCCCGGAAATACCGCAGACTGTTTCAGAGGGGTTCTGAATGAGTTCACGGTCACAGATGTATAAATATGAATTTTCCCGGGTGAGTGACAACAAATGGTTGTTGAAAATCTGGATGTGTGAAACATATGCGCCGATTCTGGAGGAATGCTTTCCCGAGATTGACTTCAAATTTTCTCCCGGTGAAAAAGGAACCTGCACGGCGCAGTTACAAATGAGCAGTGAGCAGGAACAAGCGATCAGACACCTGCTCGATATATTCAAAAACCATGTGCTTCTCAAGATTAATGACAACATAGTTCCGTATTTTTCAGACGAACTCGACGACTGTTTCGCATTAGACTACAACCTTGAAGAACTCCCGGGAACGACCATAACCGAATACACTCGTTATGGGCGTTTGGAGCATGCTGCAAAGGAAAACCAAGACACCGAAGCACGCGCGGAACTGGTGGCAATTCTTGCTAATCTATGCGAAATCCACCCAATATATAGAGAAGCTGGAACAATTATGCCTGTTCCTCCGAATCCATCGAAAAGGTTTCATCTGCCCGTTGAACTGGCGAGAGAGCTCTCCCGGAGAACCAGCAAGCGAGATGGGACAACGCTGATACGGAAAGTGAAAGATACGCCGAAGCTTCAGAGCCTGTCGCTCGATGAAAAATTGGAAGTCCTGCGGGGTGCAATCGAAATCACCGGCGATGTTAATGGCAGAAGTATAATATTAATTGATGACTTGTACCAATCTGGTTCAACGATGTGGACAGTGGCAAAGCTTTTGAAAAAGAACGGCGCAAGAAGGGTCTTAGGCCTGGCATGTGTAAAGTCTTGGCGAGACACCGACAATAAATGATTAACGAAAGAGACATATTAGCGCTGTTGCTCACTAGAGGTCTCGGGCCAAAAGGGATCGGTCGGATTATGAGCCGTGTTTCGGATCAGAACAGCCAAGTCGATCTGTCTTTGATGTCACCTGACGAAATTATAGAACACATGGGTGTTAAGCCTGACATTGCAGAGCAGATATCGGCTTCGGTTAGCAAGGCAGATGACTTACTAAAGGAATTTGAGAGTGAAGGGA
>JBFLXP010000278.1:0-4451 GCA_040757315.1 Nitrospirota bacterium | reverse complement strand
GGGACAAAAATCCCGATGAGAGTTCCCTTCTTCACAGGCGCCCTCGGCTCGACCGAGATCGCCCGGGTGAACTGGGAGGGGACAGCCATCGGCGCTGCTCTCAGCGGCTCGATCCTTGTCTGCGGTGAAAACGTCTGCGGCATGGACCCAAAGGCAGATATCAAGAACGGAAAAGTCGTAAACTCGCCTGAGCTCGCACGAAGAGTGAAGACGTACAAGGATTGGTACGACGGTTATGGAACGATGCTCGTGCAGCTCAATGTCGAAGATACCCGTCTTGGGGTCGCCGAATATGCCGTAGAAAAATTAGGGGTGGAAGGCATAGAGTTGAAATGGGGACAGGGCGCCAAATGTATCGGCGGCGAGGTTAAACTGCCTACTATTGAAAGGGCGATACAGTTGAAAGAGCGGGGCTACATTGTCCAGCCCGATCCCTCAAAGAAAGCCATCCAGGAGGCTCACAAACTCGGCGGCATAGCTGAATTCGAAAGACATTCACGACTTGGGATGGTGGATGAAGAATCATTCATGAAAGAAGTCGCAAGAGTGAGAAGGATAGGCCCAAAATATGTGACTCTGAAGACAGGCGCATACAGACCTGTCGATCTTGCCCGTGCGGTCAAATACTGCTCGATGGCGAAGATAGACCTCCTTACCGTCGACGGCGCGGGCGGCGGGACCGGCATGAGTCCGTGGCGCATGATGAACGAATGGGGGATTCCGACGGTCTACCTTGAGTGCCTCCTTTACAACTATCTGAAAAGACTCAAATCAAAAGGTGAATTCGTTCCCTGTGTTGCAATGGCCGGTGGAATAGTTCTCGAAGACCATATCTTCAAGGCGATGGCTCTCGGGGCGCCCTTTGTGAAGGCCATTTGTATGGGCCGTTCGACGCTCACCGCAGGCATGGTGGGAAAGACCCAGGGCAAGCTCATCGAAGAAGCCTATGGAAAGGGGAAGGAATATGAAGAGGCCCTCCTGCGCACCTTCAACGGCGCCGCTCAGCTCAAGGAGAAATACGGGAAAGACCTGAAAAAGATTCCGCCTGCGGCAATCGGCATTTGGACATACTATGACAGGCTTGCTGTCGGACTGAAGCAGCTCATGGCAGGAGCCAGGAAATTCGCCCTGAAGCATATCGACAGGGACGACCTCATGTCCCTGACCCGCGAGGCTGCGGATGTCTCGGGCATCCCGTACTTGATGGATCAGGACATGAAGGAAGTCGAAAACATTTTAGGATAAGGTCTTTGACCTACAAGGAGGAAAACGATGCTTAACATGATCTGCAATAAATACTGCGCGTCACCTTTCTGCATGGTTAGCTGCCCTGCTGGCGCCATCAGCTTGTCTGATAAAGACAACAACGTTTATGCGAATACGGACAAGTGCAACAGATGCGGCATCTGCCGCGGAATGTGTTCGACTTTCAGCTTTGACAAGAACTTGGGGAGAAGAAGACCGTGGATGAGGGAGGATTTCGGGAAGAAATAGACTGCTGACTCAAATGATTCGAAATAGAGCAGATGCAGTACCATCGCTCGTTCTCGGTTCCGATAAGAATCGAAACCTCCGAGGTATCCCGATAAGAATCGGGATAAAGCCGCTCCATACTGCATCTGCTCTGGCGTCGAGAATTGTTTGGGGTGAAATGGAGTAACTTTCGCTCCTGATATAACAACCTTCATAACTCCCCCATCCCCTCTTATCTTAAGAGGGGGGCGTTACTAAAGGGAGGACGGGAAGGCTGTGAAGAAGCCTAATCCCTCCCCTTAAAATAAGGGAAGGTCAGGAGGGGTTATGAATGAGAGGTGTGGGCATGGTAGAAGAACTCTTGGAGCAGATCCTGGCATCCTACAAGGGTGACAGATGGGAGCTGGTGCCGATTCTGCAGGAGGTGCAGGAAAATCTCGGATATCTGCCGGAAGAGGCGATGCAGGAAATTGCAGGATTCCTCGGTGTCCCTGAAAGCCACGTGTATTCGGTCGCATCGTTCTATGCACAGTTCAGAACGTTGCCTTTAGGCAGGAAGAGGGTTGCGGTCTGCAGGGGGACTGCCTGTCATATTCGCGGAGCGCCTCAGATCCTTCACGAAATTGAGGACTCAATCCGCCTCAAGGAAGGCGAAACGTCGGGGGATCTCGAATATACACTGGAAACGGTTGCCTGCATCGGCTGCTGCGCCCTGGCGCCTTGTATAAGAATAAACAAGGACGTAACCGGTGATATGACACCGGAAAAGGCAAAGGGTCTTTTCAACGGAAATGGAAAAGGTGACGGAGGCGAAAGTGTCGGATAAACCGCATGCGATCTTTGTGTGTCAAGGCACCGGCTGCGTTTCGGGAGGGGCAGAGCGTCTCTTTTCTGCCATAAAAGATGAGATTGAAGGTTCAGGACACGCAGAGGATATCCTTGTCAAACGGACGGGTTGTCACGGTTTCTGCCAACAAGGTCCCATTGCCGTTATCGAGCCCGAGGGGATTTTCTATACGAAAGTGAAAACAGAAGATATCCCCGATATAACCGGTTCCATATTGTCAGGCGGCAGACCGGTAAAGCGTCTCTTGTATCACGACCCCCGCGCCGACAAGCCGATTCTGCGTTACCACGACATACCCTTCTACAGCAAGCAGGAAAGAACCATATTGAGATACTGCGGCAGCATTGACCCCGAGGACATAGATGATTACAAGAAGGTCGGCGGGTATAAGGCATTGTACAGGGCAATTTCTGAAATGACCCCTGAAGAAATTATTTCGGAAGTGAAGAGTTCAGGGCTAAGGGGACTTGGAGGCGCAGGCTTTCCCGCAGGCCGCAAATGGAAATCCTGCCGTGATGCGCCCGGAGAAACAAAGTATGTAATCTGCAATGCTGACGAAGGAGACCCGGGAGCATTCCAGGACCGTTCGGTTATGGAGGGGAATCCTCATTCGGTTATCGAGGGTATGATCATTGCTGCTTATGCAATAGGAGCTCAGAGAGGATTTATCTATGTGAGGGCAGAGTATCCGTTGGCGGTCAGTCGCCTGAAGATTGCCATTGAACAAGCGAGGCAGGAGGGCTTTTTAGGAGACAATATACTCGAAAGCGATTTCGGTTTTGATCTGGAGATATTTCAGGGAGCAGGCGCCTTCGTCTGCGGTGAATCAACCGCACTGGTACGGTCAATCGAAGGCAAGCGGGGCATGCCTAAGATAATGCCGAGACCCCGGACTACCGAGGAAGGGTTATGGAACAAGCCCACGCTCCTAAATAATGTGAAAACATTTGCGAATGTCCCTCTGATTATCATAAACGGTCCGGAATGGTTTGCAGGAAGGGGGACGGAGAAAAGCAAGGGCACCGCTGTGTTTTCTCTCACGGGAAAGGTTATGAACTGCGGACTTATTGAGGTCCCCATGGGAGTAACGCTGAGGAAGATCATTCATGACATCGGTGGAGGAGTCCCCGGAGGAAAAGCACTGAAGGCAGTTCAGACCGGCGGACCGTCAGGCGGTTGTCTTCCGGCGGATATGATTGATATGCCTGTCGATTTCGACTCATTGACACAAGCCGGCTCTATCATGGGTTCGGGAGGCCTGGTGGTTATGGATGAGGGTACCTGCATGGTTGACGTTGCAAGGTACTTCCTTGATTTCAGTCAGAGGGAATCCTGCGGGCAGTGCGTTCCGTGCAGGCTTGGAACGCGGCAGATGTATGAGATTCTAAATGATATTACGAAAGGCCGCGGAAGACAAGGTGATATCGATCTCCTTATGGAATTGTGCAGGTCAATAAAGAGCAGTTCGGTCTGTGGTCTCGGAAAGACTGCGCCAAATCCCGTTCTGACGACAATTCGTTATTTCAGAGACGAGTATGAAGCGCATATTACCGATAAAAAATGTCCCTCGGGGATATGCGAGATGAAAGAGCGATCTTAAGATCGGTGACATCCATCGAAAGGAGATAGCGATGGGAAGAGTTACTCTCAGAATTGACGGTCAGGAGATTGAAACCTGGCAAGGTGCCACTATCCTTGAAACGGCCTTGGAAAACAAGATCTATATTCCGCATCTCTGCTATCATCGTGATTTAAAGCCTGTGGGCTCCTGCCGTGTGTGCCTGGTTGAGCTGGACAACGGGCAACTCGTGACATCCTGCCGAACACCCGCCAAAGAGGGGATGGTTGTGGAGACGAAAAGCCCGGAGATTGACAGGGTGAGACGACCGATTATAGAAATGATTATAGCAAACCATCATATGGACTGTAAGAACTGTCTCAAGAAAGGGCAGTGCGAGTTGCAGAAAATCATGGCATACATGAAAATAGACAAGCAGAAAATCCGGGAGAACATGAGACTTCCGGGCACAGTATTGCCAGTTGATGATTCAAATCCTTTTTTCATAAGAGATCATAATAAGTGCGTTCTCTGCGGGATATGTGTCAGGACCTGCCGGGAGCTCGCAAGGGT
>JBFLXP010000277.1:0-4468 GCA_040757315.1 Nitrospirota bacterium | reverse complement strand
TAAAGACCTATCCAATTTCCCCTTAATCTGTCACTCCCGCTTGTCGGGAGTCCTTCCGAAGAAAGATTCCGGGCAAGCCGGAATGACAAAAATAGGACGTTCCTTTTACATCTTTCAATGCTCCTAGCCTTTGCAAGGAGGGGTATGGGTGGTGTCTTTTTTTTTCAATACCCCTTCAACCTCCCCTTGCAAAGGGTAGGAGCAAGAAAATGACACAGCTTTCACTCAAACGGCAATCGCATCACGAACATTACCGCTGACATTAGTGGTATAATTAAAAACACCGGCGTTATAAAAAGACGGCTTGAGGGAGTCTTTTCCGTGAAACAAAATCTAACGAATAAGAAGATACTGCTTTCGGGCGACGAGGCGATTGGAAGGGGAGCGATAGAGGCGGGGATATCCCTTGCAACGAGTTATCCCGGAACTCCGGCTACTGAAATTCTGACGTATATAGCCCGTAATTTTTCCGGAGATGCGGAGTGGTCGGTGAATGAGAAGGTGGCCTTCGAGACCGCAATCGGCGCTTCCTATGCGGGGAAAAGAGCGATTTGCTCAATGAAACATGTGGGGCTGAATGTCGCATCGGACCCGTTAATGACTATTGCATATCTTGGCATCAGAGGGGGCCTGGTACTTGCGGTTGCCGACGATCCCGGAGCGTACTCTTCACAGAATGAACAGGATTCACGTTTCTATGCGAAGTTTGCCAAAATACCCTGCCTTGAGCCCAGCGATTCGCAGGAAGCCAAGGATATGACGATCATGGCTTTCGAATTATCGGAGAAGATGGGGCTTCCGGTGATGCTGAGAAGCGTGACAAGGATTTCCCATGCCTATTCGCCGGTGAAGATAGGTACGGTTCGGAAGCAGAATCCTCTTTTGCTTCGGAAAGATCCGGCGCACATGATTGCCGTGCCGAGCAATGTCTTAAGATGTCACATCAATCTGAATGAGAAACAGGAAGGATTGAAGCGGTGGGGAGAGGATGCGGGATTAAATAAGAGTTTTAAGAGCAGCCAGAAGAAAGGAATTATAGCCTGCGGCATCGGATACGACTATGCGAAAGAATATGGTTCTGGATATGCCGTTCTGAAGATTTCATATTATCCCTTTGCCGAAAGACTGATTGAGGATTTTGTGACGGGATTGGAAGAGGTCTGGGTTCTGGAAGAAGGGGAACCATTTGTAGAAGAGATCGCAAGGAAGTATTCCGCCAAGGTCAAAGGGAAGATTTCAGGAGAAATCAAGAATACAGGAGAGCTTGGACCGGATGTTTTGGCTGATTACGTGCCCGGATGGAATATAGGTGAAAGCGGCTACAAACTATCCGGACCGTTGCCGCCCAGGCCGCCTGTATTGTGCCCCGGTTGTCCGCACAGCAAGCTATATGAAGCGCTTAAGGCGGTTCAGCCCTCATTTACGGCCGGCGATATCGGCTGCTATACCCTTGGCGCGGGTCCTCCTTATCAAATAGTTGATACCTGCCTTTGCATGGGAGCGGGTATCAGCAAGGCGGCAGGCATTTCCAGGCAAGGGGTAAAGAGAGTGGCGTCGGTAATCGGAGATTCCACTTTTATTCATTCGGGAATACCTGCCCTGATTAACGCTGTCTATAACAAGGCGAATTTCCTTGTGCTTATTCTGGACAATTCGTCGACGGCAATGACAGGTCACCAGCCGACGCCCTTAACCGGCCTGACTGCAAAGGGAGAAGCGGGTGGAAAAGTCTCCCTTGAGGAAATATGCAAGGCCTGCGGCGCGAACTCTGTCGAAGTGGTCGACCCTTATGATGTCGAAAAAACAAAGGCAATACTTGAGGAAAAGCTTGATGCCGAGGGAGTAAATGTCGTTATTTCCCGCAGACCCTGCGTGTTTGTTGCAAGACGTCTCATGAAAATGAGAAGAAGACTATAAGCTGTATACGTCCCGGGAAGAAAGTACGGTGACCCCGGCTTTTTTCAGGACTTTTTTCCCTTTGCTTATGCTGTCCGTCCGCATAACCACGATCGCCTTTTTCCCGCTCTTTTCGACAAAGGCATACATGTATTCGACATTGATGTCGGCATCGGTTAGAATCTTCAGTATTCCGGCTAATCCCCCGGGCTTATCGTGTACGCCGACAGCGATCACATCGTTTTCCCTGACCGTAAAGTTGTTTTTTGAGAGGACCTTCTTTGCCTTATCGGGATCGGGGACAATTAAACGCAGGATTCCAAAGTCCGAGGTGTCGGCTATTGAAAGAGCCCGGACGTTAATGTCTGCCTTTGCAAGTACGTCCATCGCTTCCCACAACCTTCCTTTTTTATTCTCCAGGAATATGGATATCTGTTTCACTTCCATATGACTCTCCTTTATAATTGACGTTTGTCTATAACTCTCTTTGCCTTGCCTTCGCTGCGCGGAAGGGTCTTGGGTTCAACGAGCGTAACCTTCACCCTCAGCCCGATGGAATTTTCAATATGTTTTTCTATGTCTTTCCTTACCTGCTCAAGGCGTCTCACCTCGTCGGAAAAGAACTTCTTGGAAGTCTCGACCTGGACCTCAATTTCATCGAGGTGCTGGGGTCGAGTTACTATGATCTGATAGTGCGGTTCCACCCCTTTGATCTCAAGAAGGGCCTTTTCGATTTGTGAAGGAAAGATAAGGACACCCCTTATCTTCAGCATATCATCCGAGCGTCCGGTGACCCGGTCCATCCGGACGAGAGTCCTGCCGCACTTACAGCGTTCTCTTCTGAGGGCAGTTATGTCTCTTGTCCTGAAACGAATCATCGGCATTCCGTCGCGGGTCAGCGTAGTCAGAACGAGTTCCCCCCTTTCGCCCTCCGGCAGCGGCTCAAGCGTTTCGGGAGAAACGACCTCCGGATAAAAATGGTCATCGCTGATGTGCAGACCGTTCTTTTGTTCGCATTCCTGCGCAACGCCCGGCCCGATTATTTCGGTAAGCCCGTAAATGTTGAGCGCGATCAGGTGGAACCTCTTTTCGATTTCATCGCGCATCCTGTCCGTCCACATCTCTGCGCCGAAGCAACCTGCCTTAAGCTTTAACTTCTTTATGTTTATACCTGCTTCAATGGCCGCTTCCGTCAAATACAATGCGTAAGATGGAGTGCAGGTGAGGATGGTTGACCCGAAGTCCTGCATAATGTCGAGGTGCCTTTTTGTCTGGCCGGCGGACACCGGCACCACGGTCGCCCCGATGCGCTGAGCTCCGTAGTGCACGCCGAGTCCTCCGGTGAACAAGCCATACCCGTAACCATTTTGAATGACATCATCTCTTGTCGCTCCACACATGGTCAGGGCGCGCGCCATCACCTCGCCCCAGATTTCAATGTCTTTCCTCGTATATCCGGATACAGTAGGCTTTCCGGTAGTTCCGGACGAAGTGTGCACTTCAACTATTTCTTTTCTCGGAACCGCAAATAATCCGAAAGGATATCCTTCCCTCAAATCAGTCTTTGTGGTGAAAGGAAGTCTGTTTATGTCCTTCAGGCTCTTAATATCCCCGGGTTTGACCTTCACCTCATCGAATCGTTTTTTGTAGTAGGGGACATTCTTGTAAGCACGTCCGGCGATTGCCTTCAATCTTTCAAGCTGCAGATCCTCCCTGTCTTTGATCCGCATGCATTCCGCTTCTTTGTTCCAGACCATTTTCTATCGCCTCCCCGCTTTCTTAATAATTACATTTTTCGTGTCACTAAAGAAACGCAGTTTTTCGCTCTTCAAGAGTCTTTTTGCTTTTTCGACATCATTGACGTCCACCACTAAGTAGGCTTTTCTTCTGGATCCCAGAATCAAAACATAAGCGTTCTCGATATTGATCTTTTTCCCTGATAAAATCGCCGATACCTCAAACAATCCGCCGGGTCTGTCAACTAATTCAATAGCCAAAACTTCATTGAGAGAAACGGTGAACCCCTTTTGCCGGAGCTTTTGATAAGCTAGTTCGCTCTTGTCGACAATGAACCTTATTACACCGAACCCGTTTGAGCTCGCAATATTGATCGCGAGTATGTTCACTCGTTCTTCTGCGAGAACTTTTGTTATTTTTGTAAGTCTGCCGGGCTTGTTTTCAGAAAAGATGGAAAGCTGCTTTAATTGTTCCATACGGCACTCCTCTCACTAATAACGGCGGTTCCTCTCTATTTGGTCCGAAAAAGGGTTCGAGGAATCCAGGACACAAGGGGCCGAATCCTGTCCTAATCTTTAACTCGAATCCTTGAACCCTCGAATCCTGTCATAGTGTCCTCTTATCGATAACCCGTATTGATTTTCCTTCACTGACCGGCAGCGTGCCGGGCTCAAGGAGTTCCACCTTCGGCTTTACAAGGATTTCAGATCTTAATTTCTCCGTTATTTCGTTCTTCAGATTCACCAAGTGTTCCACTCTGCCGTCGAAGAGTTCTTTAGCTATTTCCACTCTAACACTCATCTGGTCATACGTCTCAAGGATGATCTGGTAATTC
>JBFLXP010000276.1:0-4506 GCA_040757315.1 Nitrospirota bacterium | reverse complement strand
GGCTGCATCGGAGAGCATATGTGTCTCGTCTATGATATAAACCTTATATCTCCCGCCGGAAGGGGCGTACTTCACCCGTTCCCTGAGATCACGAATGTCGTTCACGCTGTTATTAGATGCGCCGTCTATTTCCATGACGTCCACTGAAGAGCCGTCGGTGACAGCAGTGCAGAAGGAACATGAACCGCACGGGGCCGGGGTCGGACCGTTTTTGCAATTGAGCGCCTTCGCCAGTATCCGTGCTGTCGAAGTCTTCCCAACTCCCCTCGGACCCGAAAACAGATAGGCGTGGGCTATCCTTTTCTGTTCGAGGGAATTTTTCAGGATACGAACTATCGATTCCTGACCGACCAGGTCTTCAAACTCCTGAGGTCTCCATTTTCTTGCAAGAACAATATAACTCATGGTCTGTAAATGTCTCTGTCTTTCTCCAGCCTGGGAGCGGCTACCTCCGGCACCCAGGCAAAATGCTTACCGCTGCTTCCTCCCGGACCTGACGGGGTTCACATCAGCCTGCTGCGAAGGGCCGCTCCCAGGCTGGAGAAAGACAAAATGGCGGAGAGAGTGGGATTTGAACCCACGGTGCGGGTTTAGCGCACACACGATTTCCAGTCGTGCTCCTTCGGCCGCTCGGACATCTCTCCTTATATAAGCGCCGATTACTAGTGACCGTAAATAACGATCTATTATGCTATAAATTCCGCGAAAATCTTAAGAAACTTCAAGATCTTCGTTTCTGTCGTTCCCGACTTGACCCGGGGAATCCAGAGGCAGGAACTGGATTATCCGGTCAAGCCGGATAATGACAACCGTTGGAACAATCGGAGAAGAAGTTTCTCATTGCGAATTAATAGTCGCGACGGTCTTATTAAGCTTAAAGAAAAGGTAGAACCAAAATCAAGGCTGTGACAAAAGCCTTTTCATCAGCAACTGGTTCACCATCTGCGGATTGGCTTTGCCCCTCGTCACTTTCATAACCTGACCGACAAAGAATCCGAGCAACTTCTCGTCCCCGGACCTGAACCTTTCCACTTCCTTCGGATTCTTTGCAATCACATCATCCACAACCTTCTCTATCTCCCCGCTGTCGCTGATCTGAACAAGGCCTTTCTCCTTGATGATTGCGGCTGCGTCCTTTCCGGTTCCATACATTTCTTCAAAGACGGTTTTCGCTATCTTGCCGCTGATGGTGCCGTCGTCGATAAGTTTCAGCATTCCGACAAGCTGCTCCGGCCTGAGCGGGCTGTCTTCTATCGAAATTCCGTCGGCATTCAGAAGCCTCATAAGGTCGCCCATAATCCAGTTTGCCGCAATCTTAGGCCGGCCGCCGAGTTTCACCGAATCTTCGAACCACTCGGCGAGCGCTTTCTCAGCCGATAGAATGTCCGCATCCGATTCGGGAAGACCGTACTCCGAAACAAACCGTTCGCGCTTCACGTCAGGCAATTCGGGAAGCGAGGTTTTGATACGCTCAATCCATTCAGGGTCCGCTTCCAACGGAACGAGATCCGGTTCCGGGAAATACCTGTAGTCATGCGCCTCTTCCTTGCCCCGCATAGATTCAGTTATTCCCATCCCTGAATCCCAGAGCCTCGTCTCCTGAACGATTTTCCCTCCGTTGCCGAGGACTTTCATCTGCCGCTTTATCTCGTATTCGAGAGCTTTTTCCACGAAACGGAAAGAATTGATGTTCTTGATCTCGACTTTAACGCCCAATTCTTTCTGACCCGCCGGTCTTACAGATACGTTTGCGTCGCACCGCAGCGAACCCTGTTCCATATTGCCGTCACAGACTCCCAAGTATCTGAGGATCGTGCGGAGTTTTTTCATATAGGCCACGGCTTCCTGAGGGCTGCTCATATCCGGCTCGGAGACGATCTCCATAAGCGGCACGCCCGCCCTGTTAAGATCCACAAAACTGTAATCGCCGGCTGCCGATTCGTGGATGTTTTTCCCGGCGTCTTCTTCCATATGAATCCGCGTGATGCCGATCCTCTTTGTCCGGCCGTCAGTGACTATCTCTATGAACCCATGCTCGCAGATGGGCAATTCGTACTGGCTGATCTGGTAGCCCTTGGGAAGGTCGGGATAGAAATAGTTCTTTCTCGCGAACCTGCTGTACTGAGAAATCGTGCAGCCGGTTGCAAGGCCGGTCTTCACCGCCAACTCAAGAGCTTTTCTGTTCAAGACAGGGAGTACGCCGGGCATGCCGATGCAGACCGGGCAGGTCTGAGTATTCGGCTCCGAGCCAAACCGGGTGGAGCAGCCGCAGAATATTTTCGTATCCGTAAGCATCTGCGCATGCACTTCAAGACCGATGACCGCTTCGTATTTCATAGGGACGGCCTCCTTCTGCGCCACTCCGTCGACTGCTCATAGGCATAAGCAACCTTGAAGAGCGACTCCTCGTCGAAATGCCTTCCGATAATCTGAAGGCCGACAGGAAGGTTCTGAGAGGTAAACCCGCAGGGGACCGAGACGGCCGGCACGCCCGCCAGGTTCACCGAGATAGTGAAGATGTCGGAAAGATACATCTGGAGCGGATCATCGGTCTTCTCGCCTATCCTGAATGCCGGCGTCGGACAAGTCGGAGTGACCACTACATCAACCTTTCCGAACGCTTCCTCAAAATCCCTCTTGATCAATGTTCTAACCTGCTGGCTTTTCCTGTAATAGGCGTCATAATAACCGGCTGACAGGGCATAAGTTCCGAGCATAATCCGTCTTTTCACTTCTGCCCCGAACCCCTGAGAGCGGGTGTTGAGATACATGTCCATCAAATTCTTACCTTCAACACGAAGGCCGTATTTCACTCCGTCATACCGCGCGAGGTTGGAGGAAGCCTCGGAAGTTGCGATCAGATAGTAGGTTGCTATCGCATATTCAGTGTGGGGAAGGGAAATCTCCACGGGCGTCGCTCCAAGCGATTCGAGACGCTTCACAGCGTCTTTGACCGATTGTTCGACTTCAGCGTCCATGCCCTCGACAAAATATTCCTTCGGGATGCCGACCCGCATACCTTTTATATCACTGCCGAGAACGGCTGTGAAGTCGGGCACTGATACAGGCGCCGAAGTCGAATCGCGCGGGTCGTGCCCTGCGATGACGTTCAAAAGGATTGCCGAATCCCTGACATTCTTCGTGATTGTCCCTATCTGATCGAGCGAGGATGCGAATGCAACCAGCCCGTATCGTGAAACCCTTCCGTAAGTGGGTTTCAATCCGACAACCCCGCAAAACGAAGCGGGCTGCCTGATGGAGCCGCCGGTGTCCGATCCGAGAGCTGCAATACACTCATCGGCGGCAACTGCCGCAGCAGAACCTCCGCTTGAACCGCCCGGTATTCTGTCCGGATCCCAGGGGTTCCTGGTGACATGGAATCCCGAATTCTCCGTCGACGAACCCATCGCAAACTCGTCCATATTCGTCTTCCCGATTAGGACAAACCCCTGCGAAGCCAGCCTGCCGGTCGCCGTGCTTTCGTAAGGCGGAACGAAGTTCTGAAGTATCTTCGACCCGCAGGTCGTCCGGATGCCCTTGGTGCACATATTGTCCTTGATTGCGATAGGGATTCCGAGAAGCGACTGAGACGACGTGCCGCCCCCGTCGATCTTCTTCTGCGCACCCTCTGCCATGGCAAAAGCCTGGTCTCCCGTGAGAGTTATGAAAGCCTTGATCCTGTCTTCGACCGCCTCGATCCTCTGAAAGACCGAACCGACCGCGTCCGAAACCGACAGCTCACGCTTGTTAAGAAGGTCCCTCAGTTCCGAGACAGCAAGACGAGATGCCTCCATTATTCCTCCGCGATGAAAATTTTCCGGAAATAAATCGTATAATTATGGCACGGGAGAGTGAATATGGGCAAGGGTGGCGTCCCAGTCATGGAAGTGCATTTGCACATATAATTCTTGTAGAATAATCAGAGCAATGTCGCAAAATTCCTTAGTTTCCATAATCGTAAGGACAAAAGACCGACCAAAGCTGCTCGCGCGTGCGTTGCGGAGCATCGCCGAACAGACATACAGGCCGATCGAGATTGTCCTTGTGAACGACGGCGGCTGCGACCTTGACATCGACGAAATAAAATCTACCCTTGGAGACGTATCTCTCAACTATGTCCGGATCGAACAGAATACGGGAAGAGCGCACGCCGGAAATGTCGGCATAGAGAATGTTCGCGGAGAGTACGTCGGCTTCTTAGACGATGATGATGAATTATATCCGGAGCATGTCGATGTGGTCATGTCCGCATTTGTGATTAACGCAATTCATTACGCCGGCGTTTACTCCGATAGCGTTATCCTCCAGAGAGAATATGATTTGGAAGGAAATGTTCTTCATGAATCGAATAAGGGGGTGTTCCGATCATGGGATTTTTCTTATGAAGTCCTACTGTTCGAAAATTATATTCCTCTGCACTGCAGTATTTTACAGAAAAGCATTCTAAAGGACATCGGAGGTTTCGATGAGTCTTTCAATCTATTCGAAGACTGGGATCTCTTCATA
>JBFLXP010000275.1:0-4531 GCA_040757315.1 Nitrospirota bacterium | reverse complement strand
GAGGGCACGCGGCAGGTTGACTTGCATGAGAGAGGGAAGGCCGCAGCGCGTTGAGCCAGACACCGTTCAACTTGAGTTATTGAATGTTCGTCTTCACATTCAGCATGACGGTACGTTTATTCGGATCGTTCGAGAAGACTTGCACGCTCTTGGATAGATATCCCGTCTTGCCCCTGATATTCACTTTCACCGCGATCTTCCCTTTTTCACCGGGTTTGAGGTGACTCGAACTGGCCACCACAGCCTCACAGCCTCAGGATGGAACGAGTTTCTCGATCAGGAGATCCTCGGTTCCGTCGTTCCGGAATTCGAAATCGTATTCGATCGAATCGGCCGGCTTTATTGTCCCGAAGTCGTGCGTGAGGCTATCGAACACTATGGACGGCTGCGCGTAACATATCGAAGGCAATAGAAGAGCAATCAGCAATAGAACCGTTCTTTTCATCAAGATATGTTACAACATTTATCCGCAAAAGAAAACGGTGACAGCGTGCCTCGGGTTTAGACTTCGTTTGTGTCGAAAAAATGGCCACGTTGTTGTCATGCTGGCTTGACCGGCATCTTTCTCCGTGCCGAGAAAGAAGGATTCCCGACAAGCGGGAATGACAACCTTGATCGACCGCATTTTCATACCCCTTCGTGGGCTGAAGTACTATGGGCCTTTAGGTTATACTAAAGGGCTGAGCAAATGCAGGATTTCCTTTTCATAAAAGGAGCACGGGAGCACAATCTCAAGAACATCGACGTCTCGATCCCGAGAGAAACCATCACGGTGATCACGGGCCCCTCGGGTTCCGGAAAATCTTCCCTGGCCATCGATACCATTTTTGCCGAGGGTCAGAGAAGATACGTGGAAAGCCTCTCGGTCTATGCCAGACAGTTCATCGAGCAGCTCCGGAAACCCGATGTAGATTTCATCGAAGGTCTGTCTCCTTCCATTTCCATAGACCAGAAGACGGTGAATAAGAGTCCCCGCTCTACCGTCGGCACAATAACCGAGATATATGACTACATGCGTGTGCTTTATACCCGTATAGGAATACAGTTTTGCTATCAGTGCGGCAGCAAGATCGCGAAACAGGAGTCCGGTGACATTATGCGATCTGTTATGTCCCTGCCTAAGGGGAGCAGAATCCAGATCCTGGCTCCGGTGGTGAGAGAGAGGAAAGGCGAGTACAAGAAGGAGCTTCGGGAGATGAGGCGCGAAGGGTTCATCCGGGCGCGGATCGACGGCGAAATGATGGACCTGACGCGGGATATCACGCTGCAAAAACACAAGCGTCACACCATTGAGATCGTGATAGACCGTCTGATCATAAAGCCGGGGATCGACCGCCAGATAAAGGAAGCGATAGATACCGCCCTTCGCTACGCCGACGTCGTTGTCATCAATCTCCTCGAGGGCAACAAAGACATACTTTTTTCGAAAACCGCTGTTTGTCCGCGTTGCGGAATAAGTTACCCGGAGATATCGCCCATGTTCTTTTCGTTCAACAGCAAACAAGGAGCTTGTCCCAGGTGCAGGGGGCTTGGCTATGAAAACATGGAAGAAGACACAACCGGGATGGAAGAATATGAGGAATATCGGCGCTGCAAGCTCTGCAACGGACTCCGTCTCCGGAAGGAAGCCCTGAGCATCAGGGTCCAGGGGCTGAACATTGCTGAATTTGCACGGATGCCCGTCAAGGACTCGGCGGTGTTTGTCCGACAACTTGATCTTTCCGACAGGGAACGCATTATAGCATCACGGGTGTTGAAGGAAGTGAAGGACCGTCTTTCTTTCCTCGAAAAAGTGGGGCTCGGGTATCTGACGCTGGACAGGTCGTCCCTTACTCTCTCGGGCGGAGAGGCCCAGCGAATAAGGCTTGCGACGCAGTTGGGCTCCTCCCTGACCGGTGTGCTTTACATACTGGATGAGCCGAGCATCGGCATGCATCCAAGAGACTGCAAAAAACTTCTTGAAAGTCTGTCGGCCATACGGGACGCAGGCAACACGGTGATCGTCGTCGAACACGATGAGGAGACGATCCGGTGGGCCGACCACATAATGGACATGGGACCCGGAGCCGGACTCCGCGGTGGATGGATCGTGGCTTCGGGAACCGTAAAAGAAATCGAAGAGAACGAACAGTCGTTGACGGGCCGCTATCTGAGCGGCGCATTATCGATCGATGTCCCCGGGGTGAGGAGAAAACCGGCAGACTTTATCCATATCGCCGGAGCTTCGGAGTTCAACCTTAAGAGTATTGATGTTGCGGTTCCGCTGGGTCTGCTCACTTGCGTAACCGGCGTTTCCGGCTCCGGCAAGAGCACCCTTGTGTACGAGATCCTCTATAAGGCCCTTTGCAAGACGCTCCATAAGAGCAGGGTGACACCCGGCAGATACAGAGAAATCGGGGGCATCGAGAAAATAGACCGCGTCTCGAACGTGGATCAGTCTCCGCTCGGCAAAACACCGAGGTCGAACCCGGTGACATACACCGGGGTCTTCACATTCATCAGGAATCTCTTCGCACAGGTCCCGGATTCCAGGGTCAGGGGTTACACGCCTTCCCGGTTCAGCTTCAACCTAACGGGCGGAAGGTGCGAAGCCTGTAAGGGCGACGGCCTCGTCAAAGTTGAGATGCATTTCCTTCCGGATGTTTATATACCTTGTGACACCTGCAAAGGGAAGAGATACAATAAAGAAACATTGGATATCCGTTATAGGGAAAAGAATATCGCGGAGATTCTTGAAATGACCGTGTCGGAAGCCCTTCAGTTCTTCTCATCAATCCGGCCCATACGCAGGACGCTCGAGATACTGGAAGACGTCGGTCTCGGCTATATTCAGCTCGGTCAGCCTGCTTCGACGCTGTCCGGCGGCGAGGCGCAGAGAGTGAGACTTTCGAAAGAACTGGGCAAGACATCGAGAGGACATACACTCTATATCCTCGATGAGCCCACGACGGGTCTTCACTTTGCAGACATACAGAAGCTCCTGAACGTCATCAACAGTCTCATCGACGCAGGCAATACCGTGATCGTCATCGAACACAATCTTGACGTGATAAAATCAGCGGACTACATCATAGATCTCGGGCCTGAAGGCGGAGAGGAAGGGGGAAGAGTCGTCGCAACGGGTACGCCCGAAGAGGTCAGTTTAAACCCCGCATCCTATACCGGACAATTTCTGAGAGAAAAGCTCGCAAAACGTTTTCACGTAGGAATGGTGTGATGGGGAAAGCAGCAGTTGCTCTTTTCTTAATCCTCGTCGTGTCTATTGCTTGCTCCCCGAAAGAACGTGTCTACAAGAAGAGTAAAATGCTCATGAACACCATCGTTACGATAACAGTCGTTTCAGCTTCCGAGAGCAAAGCGGACGAGGCGATTGACGAAGCATTTCACGAGATAGAGCGGATCGAAAAAAAGGTGAATTTCTACTCGGCCGAAAGCGAGATATCTTCAATCAATAAGGCGGCCGGAATCGATGCGGCCAGGGTTTCCTTCGATACAATGTACCTCGTCGAGAAGGCACTGTATGTATCGGAGAAGACAGAGGGCGCGTTTGACATAACCATAGGTCCTGTTGCAGTGCTCTACGATTTCTCTGCGAAGATAAAGCCGGAAGAGCGTGACCTGAGGAATGCGATTTCCCTCGTGAACTATCGAAAAGTAATTCTTGATCGGAAAAAATCCACGGTGCATCTGCCGAAAAAAGGAATGCTGATTGATATGGGAGGCATTTCCAAGGGATACGCGGCGGACAGGGCAGCGGATGTTCTCGAGAAGGAAGGGATAGCCTCAGGCATAGTTGCGGTCGCAGGTGACATCAAGGCGTTTGGTCTGAAACCCGATGGAAAACCGTGGAAAATCGGAATACGGAATCCGAGAGCGAAGAGTCGGGAAGACGATGTCCTGGCAACCCTGGAGATTACCGACGTCGCGATTTCCACTTCGGGAGATTACGAACGTTTTTTCATCGTTGATGGAACCCGGTATCATCACTTGTTGTCCCCGAAAACAGGGCGTCCTGCCGGGGGATGCAGAAGTGTTACGATCATCGTGCGGGAAGGGGCACTTGCAGATGCGCTTGCAACGGGTGTGTTCGTCAGGGGCCCCGAGGACGGTCTGCAAATTCTCCGGTTCCTGGGATACGATGCGGTTATTGTGGACAGTCGGGGTGGAGTGCACGTAACCCCGAATTTGAGGGGAAAGATTGAATTTCGGACACATTCATAGAGGCTTGACCCCAGCCGACAAAGTTCTTTTTCTCCTGATGATTCTGCTTTCGCTGGCCGCCGTGATTTTCATTTCATCGATATTGCCCGGGGGTGAAGCGGTCGAGATATCTGCAGACGGCAAGCTCCGCTATGTTCTCCCACTGGATGTGGACAGAACCGTATCGGTCCGGGGTGAACACGGTCCGACGGTTGTGGAGATAAAAGGGCGTCGCGTACGGGTGATCGAATCTCCCTGCCCCAACAAAATCTGCATCCATCAGGGATGGCTTGAGCACGGCGTTATAGCATGCGTTCCGAACCGCGTCGTC
>JBFLXP010000274.1:0-4571 GCA_040757315.1 Nitrospirota bacterium | reverse complement strand
ATGACATTCCTGCTGGTCTTCTACGTGGTCTATACGATGTGGTGGGGCTTCGCAATATTCTTCATCTTTGAGGGAATAGGGCTCAGCATGAAGAAGGCCAAAGTAAAGAAGGAAGTCTGAGGAGGGAAGAAATGAAGATACTGGTGCCTGTTGACGGATCAACATATTCAATGGAGGCGGTTAGGATAGCCTCGGATTATGCTAAGATGAAGGCGGCCGAGATACATCTGATAACAATCAATCCGTATGTGGAGGGGCTCGATCTCGAAATATCGGCTCATGCGATGGCGAGCCTGAACGAGAGCATGAAGAAGCGCGCCGAAGATGTTCTGAGTCAGGCTCAGAACATCTTGAGTTCCTCAGGTGTGTCTGCAAAGGCGACTATCGCATCCTCCACATCGGCGGCGGACGAGATAATCAGTGTCGCGGAGAAGGAGAAGACGGACATGATAATCATCGGGAACCGCGGCCTCGGGGGAAAAGCCACGAGGTTCTTCATGGGGAGCGTTGCGTCAAAGGTTGTCAGCCTTGCCCCGTGTTCGGTGCTCGTGGTGAAAAGCCGTTAGACGGGATATTAGAATGTGTTGTTCAAAAAGGGCTTCTAAGAAGAAGCCCTTTTTTGTTTGGTAAACTATAGGGGTAAAGCGAACCAAGAAAACTATTATCGTTGCATAAAAGGGAGGTCATCCCTCAAAGCCTTTCAAGGCGATAAGATTTGATCGGGGCATGGCGTCGAGAAACAGGACTTCCCGAAAGTGTCATCCTGATTTCGTCTTCATGGCGTGGCTTTCGATGCCATAACGTATCGCTGCGAAAGGCTTTTAGTGCCGACCTCCCTTTCTGGGTACTCAGTTTTTTGCGCAACTGAAAATTAAAGGGATGCGCGGAAAGGCATCGACTGAAAGAAATGGCAGAATATATGCGGACGACATCAAAGCATCAGGTTGTAATATATGGATAATGCATGGGTTGTCATGTTAGCAACCCGCTCACAAAGGTGCTGCACGAGAGCTTCTTATGCACATATGCCTGCCATGATCTGTATTTTTTCGGCTGCCGTATGAGTCGAGCATGAAAAAATTTCCTTATCTCCATCTTGTTCTCTTCGTCCTGACTGTCCTATCAACTCTGACCGTTGGGGCTCTGCAGACAGGCGTAGACCTCCTCAAGGAGCCGGGGAAGATCTATTTGGGGATTCCTTTTGCATTGAGTTTGATGCTGATCCTGCTCAGCCACGAGTTGTCGCACTATTTCGCCTCAAAGAAACACGGAGTTAAGGCTACTCTCCCTTTTTTTATCCCGGCACCGACGATAATCGGGACCTTTGGGGCGTTCATCAAGATGAAATCACCGATAATGTCTCGGAAATCCTTGATAGACATCGGAGCATCGGGACCTATAGCAGGGTTCGTTGTGTCTGTGGCGGCGACCGTTATCGGGCTGCATTTTTCCGAAGTCGTGCCATCGGCTCGAACAGAAGGAGCACTGAACCTTGGTGATTCAATACTGTTTTCCCTGCTCTGCAAGATCGTCCTCGGCGCGACGCCAGCCGAGCATGATATTCTCCTTTATCCGGTTGCTTTTGCGGGATGGATCGGTCTTTTTGTTACGTCAATCAATCTTATTACCGTAGGGCAGCGTGATGGGGGCCATATAGCATACGCTATATTAGGAGAAAAGCATGTCCGCCTTTCTATGATTCTCGTGCCTGTTATGTTTGTACTCGGCCTCGCATTGTGGGAGGGCTGGATGGTCTGGTCCATATTGCTGATGGTCCTCGGTGTGCGTCATCCTCCGGTACTTTATTGGGAAGTGCCCCTGGACCCGAGGCGGAAGCTCGTGAGTTGGATATCAGGTGTCATATTGATTCTCACCTTCATTCCGGTGCCGTTTCAGATTCTGTAGGCATCGAGTGTTGGCGGGCAGCATTTTCCGGAAGTTCTTTGGTATACTATAGAACAAAAAAGACGGCGTGTTTTCATGAACGCACATCTTCCTCCAGGGTTAAGAAATATCTGCTTTAATCTTTTTTATCTAAGGATGAAGAAATTCGGAAAAAAGGAGACCGTGAATGAAGGTTATACTGAAAGACGATGTTAGGAGCCTGGGCAATATGGGGCAGGTAGTGGATGTGGCTGATGGATATGCGAGAAACTACCTGGTTCCAAGAGGACTCGCTGTCGAAGCAAACATAAAGAACATCAAGGCGCTCGAACACGCTAAAAGGATTATTCAGGAAAAAGCCAGGAAGCTCAAGAATCAAGCGGAGGATCTGTCAGCCAAGGTCGCTTCGGTGAACCTGGTGGTCAGAGCGAAGGCCGGTGAAGAAGGAAAGCTTTTTGGTGCGGTAACCACTATGGATATTGCAGAGGCTCTGAAGGCCGCGGGAGTGGAAATAGATAAGAAGAAGATCGTGCTTGATGAACCGATAAAGAGGCTCGGGTCATATACGGTTGGAGTTAAACTGCACTCTGATGTGATTGCTCAGGTGAATCTTGAAGTCGTGGGAGAATAGAAAAAAGAAAGTCCGGAACGCAGAAAACGGAAACAGTAGACGGGAAACAGGAAACAGAAGTCTTTAAAGACGGGTACCTTCCTCATATGGATTCACGATGAAAGAAACCGACGCTCACCTCGACAAACTGCCGCCTCAGAACATAGAGGCGGAGCAGTCTATTCTTGGCGCGATCCTTATCGATAACGATGCCCTGCCCAAGGCATTAGAGATCCTAGACCCCGAAGATTTCTACAAGCTCTCCAACCGGAAGATCTTCCACGGTATGACCGATCTTTTTGACAAGAACGAGCCGATTGATCTTGTCACGCTCTCCGATCACCTGAAAATGAAGAATGAACTGGAAGCGGTGGGCGGGCTTTCCTATCTCTCGTCGCTTACTGCTATGACCCCAACCGCTGCCAATGTCAAATACCACGCCCACATCGTCAGGGAGAAAGCGCTTCTCAGGGGACTTCTCCGGTCCGCAAATGAGATCGCAAGCAAGGTTTATGAGGATAACCTCGATGCGGATGATCTCGTGGATTTCGCCGAAAAGAATATCTTCGATATCTCGGACAAAAGGATCAAGGTCTCTTTTGTGCAGTTGAAAGATGTGATTAAAGACAGTTTTGAGATGATCGAACACCTTTACGACAAGAAAGAGACTGTGACCGGGGTGCCGTCCGGGTTCAAGGACCTTGACGAACTTACGACAGGGTTTCAGAAGGGGGATCTCATTGTCATCGGTGGAAGGCCGTCTATGGGAAAGACCGCCTTTGCCCTCAATATTGCAGAATACGTCGGCCTTCAGTTAAAGGAGCCGGTCGCCATCTTCAGCCTCGAAATGGCAAAGGAGCAGCTTGCCTTCAGGCTGCTTTGCGCGGAGGCTATGGTGAACTCGAACAGTATAAGGAAGGGTTTTCTGAAGAAAGAGGATTGGCATAGACTGACCAGCGCGGCGAGCAAACTTACAGACGCGCCGATTTTCATAGATGATTCTTCGGGCGTTACCGTTCTCGAACTCAGGGCGAAGGCGCGGCGGCTGAAAATGGAGCATGGACTCAGCCTTGTCGTTGTGGACTATCTGCAACTCATGAGAGGCAAGGGGAGTTTCGAAAGGCGTGAACAGGAGATCTCCGACATATCCCGTTCACTGAAGGGGCTCGCCAAGGAGCTCAGCGTCCCCGTGATTGCAGTAAGCCAGCTTAACAGAAGTGTCGAGCAGCGGAGGCCGCCCAGACCGATGCTGGCTGACCTGAGAGAGTCGGGCGCAATTGAACAGGATGCCGACGTGATACTGTTTCTCTATAGAGACGAGATCTATAACAAGGACAATCCTGCCAACAAGGGATTGGCGGAAGTGGACATAGCGAAGCAGAGAAACGGGCCGGCCGGGGTGTCGGTCAAGCTGTCCTTCCTGTCGAAATGCACACGGTTTATGAATTTGGCGGAAAGAGAATATATTGAAGCGGAGGATGCATTTTGAGACGGATGCCGGCGGTTGCCGGTCAGTTTTATTACGGGACTCCCTCCAAGCTGACCGAGCAGGTCGAAAGCTTCATGATCAAGAATGCGAAGAAGGAGCGTGTTTTCGGAGTCGTCTCACCACACGCAGGCCTTATATATTCGGGGTCTGTCGCCGGAGCAGTGTATTCGTCTATAGAATTTCCGCAGACCTTCATCCTTCTCGGTCCGAATCACACAGGACTTGGGGCTCCGATATCATTGATGGACGCGGGTGATTGGGAGATGCCGACAGGGACTCTTTCGGTGGATGACAAGCTCAGCCATAAGATTGCGGTGAACGTCCCTCTTGTGCGAAGAGATTCGAGCGCTCACTTCTTCGAACATTCGCTGGAGCTTCAGCTTCCTTTTATCGTCTTTTTTTCACCGACTGTGAAGATAGTGCCCTTGGTCATGTTGTCGGCTTCGGTTGATGAGTGCAGAACGCTTGGAGAGGGCATAGCCGAGGCGATAAAGGCGATAGGTTATCCCGTCGTGATCGCGGCCAGCACCGATATGAGCCATTATGTGCCTGACAATGTCGCCCGAAGAAAAGACGGAATAGCGATCG
>JBFLXP010000273.1:0-4577 GCA_040757315.1 Nitrospirota bacterium | reverse complement strand
AAATCCGCAGCTTCTTCAATAATTTCCTATTGTCCTCTGATAATCTCCTGTTGTTTTCTGATGACATCATCCCGATCATCATGGTACTGTTCGTGCTTGTCTTCACGGGAATTTTCAAAGATAGCATTAGGAGTTTTGCTATATTTTTCTAGGTCATCGTCTGTATATATTCTTAGTCTCTTCAGCAAAAGCAACATATGGAATAACAAGAAAACAGACTATTGAAAACAAATAGTACATTCCCGCCTAAATTCGCCTCCACAAAAATTTAATCAAATTCTTGCAGTACTGTCAACGGAAAAGTCAAGGACAATCATACAGTTACTTCCGAGACTAAACTCCTGTGCTATACTCTTATGACTGAAAGCGTGACGATAAAGCAAGTGCCATGCGTGAGTATTGTGAACGATTAAAACTGGAATGTTGATAGAAAAACCTTTTGAAGGGTTTAGACTGAAGTCGTTCAGCTATCCAAAAAATGCAATCGACTGAGTGTTACATTACCATAGGATTTTCCTCACATAGAATAGAAGCATTGGATTCTGTCAAACGGCTGATGAAAGAACACGATGTGATTATAACCGAGGAGGCTCAAAACCCTGCCTTTATGGATATGCTCAAAAGAAAAATTTCTATTAAGAAATATATACGCGAAGAATATTTAACATTTCCCAAGTTTTCCCAAAGATACTACACGATATTGCGTTCATTAAATCGAAACGGGAAGGTGATTTTGCAGATCGAACCATTTATGGAGAGGCTTATACAGATTTATGAAATGTTCTCTGATGGAAAAAGACCCAAGGATGTCATGAAAATTCCTTCATTAAGAACCGTATATAGAATAGAGAAGAAGACAACGGCGGCATTGTTGGATTTCTATGAATCATCTCTGAAGGATTCATTCCCTTACGTTGTTGAAGCCGTGATGAGGTTTGCTCAAGCCGATGCAGAAAAGTTCAGGATACGTGATTCAATGCGGGCAGAAGCTATAGCGAAAACTATCACGAAAGACATGACTGAGAACAAGAAGGTTTATATTGAGGCTGGCGGGATTCATATCTTTTTTGAAAAGATGTTGAAACAAAAGATGAAGAAGAGATGTCATGTACATGCCGTAAGTCTGCAGAGGCCTTTAATCGAGAAAATGACCGGCCGGAGTTCATTCCTGCCTCCCGGTGATCTTCTGACTATTCATTACATTTTGAAGAAGAGAAAGAACGAGTCATTCGAGAGACTTCAGGCAGGAAGAAGCCTTATTTATATAAAGCTCCTGAAGAAGGAGGAAATGTTGCCTACAAGAGAAGTGAGAGCTCCACATATTGAAGACGCAATAAGGGTGAATGAAGTGGTCAGCAGGCTTTCCCTAAAACAGTGCGGAGAAATTTACAGAAAAATACGTTTTCAGAAGCGTGAAGAGGCTCTGCAGACAATAAAGGCGTATAAAGAATGTATTTCTGACGTTTGAATTTCATAAACAACGATAGATTCAATATAATAGATGCAGAGTATGGAACGGGTCAGGTTCATATATCACCGCAACAGGCAGATTCTGTTTCTCGATTTCTCAAATTGCAGTGCAAGCGAGGTCATAAGAATTATTGAGGAAGCGAGGAAAGTGATCAGCCTCCAGCCGCGTCAGTCGCTTCTGACACTCACAAACGTAACCGGAACAAAATACAATCTGGACGTGACACAGGCCATGAAAGAATTCACGAATGAAAATAAACCGTTCGTGAAAGCCGGCGCGGTCACCGGAATCGACGGCTTGAAAAAGATCATTTATGAAGCGGTCATGAGATTTTCCGGCAGGAACATACCGGTCTTCCCCGACGTTGAAAAGGCAAAGGACTGGTTAGTGAAACAATGAGACGTTGTGACAATTGCGGTGTGATTGTCAAAAAAGCAATATTCAAAAGATCTCTTTTTGATTTAAGCTGCCCATATAGGAGGTGTCTATGGAAGAAACCAAAAGGATTGCTTTAGTGGCACACGACAATCGTAAGAAAGATTTAGTTGAGTGGGTTGAATGGAACTACAAATCGTTAATAAGGCATAAATTAATATGTACTGGAACTACAGGCAAATTAATCGAAAAGACTATCAAAGCAAAGCTGACGAGTGAAGACACTGTTTCAAATGAAATAACATTATTAAAATCAGGTCCGTTGGGTGGCGATCAACAATTGGGCGCCATGATTGCGGAAGGAGAAATTGATTTGATAATTTTCCTGTGGGATCCAATGGAACCTCACCCGCATGACGTAGATGTAAAGGCTTTATTGAGAATTGCGGTTCTATACAATATTCCGACTGCGTGTAATCGTTCAACGGCAGATTTTATGATTTCATCGCCTTTGTTTAATGCAAAGTATGAACCGACATTGAAAGACTATTCCGGTTATATAAAACGGGTGCTGAAAGTGGAATAGTGGATGCAGTCCGCAATTTCCGAAATCCGGCGACAAAAAATGTCATTGCGGGCGAAACGAAGCAATCTCGTCTTCCAAATGGGATTGCCGCGCACCCTTTGGGCGCTCATAATGACCGATAAATCAAACGTTTACATTATTACCGCTGGATTCGGGAATTCGTAAAAACGGCAAGAACCAGAAACGGGCCGTGTTTTGCTACAATATATTCTGATGGGTTTGATCAATTTCGTTCTTATGTTCTTCCTGTTCACTTCGTCATACGCTTTCGCCGAATGCCCTGATGAGATCGTCGGACAATGGTATACCGACGGAGAGAAATCGTTGGTGGAAATCTATAAGTGCGAGGACCTCTATTGCGGAAAGATTGTGCGGCTGAAGAATCCCAAGGATGAAGAGGGGAAAGACAAAGTTGACAAAAATAACCCGGATGAGTCTCTGAGAAGCCGCAGACTTCTGGGACTGCCGATTGCATGGGGGTTTCGGGCGAACGGCGACAACACATGGGAAGGCGGCAAGATATATGACCCCAGGAATGGAAAGACATATTCCTGCAAGATCAAATTTGAAGGGAACAAGCTGAAGGTGAGAGGGTACATCGGCTTCTCGCTTTTCGGAAGAACAACTACGTGGACAAAAAAGACTTGACGATCCATCTGATCTGAGAACACAAGGAGAAGTCTATGGACAGGAGAAGGTTTCTTAAGTCGGCAGCAGTGGCTGGATGCGGACTGCTCATCGGAGATTCGTTAAGTCTGGCTGCTCCCCTGGCCGTGGAACGATGTGACCTCGTTGTCGCTCGGGGACCCGGGAAATCTCCCGCTGATATAGCAAAAGCTGCGATCAATGCCATGGGAGGCATGGGGAAGTTCATATCGCGCGGCGATATTGTTGTTGTCAAGCCGAATATCGGCTGGGACAGGCTGCCGGAGCAAGCAGCCAACACAAATCCCGAGGTCGTGGCGACAGTTGTGAGGATGTGCTTTGAAGCGGGTGCAAAAAAGGTCAAGGTTTTTGACCGGACGTGCAACGATCCCCGGAGATGTTACAAACAGAGTGGTATCGCCGATGTCGTGTCCGCTAACGGAGGTGAGATCAGCTTTATAGACGACAGGAGATTCAGGGACATGACTATAAGAGGCCGGGTCCTCAAATCATGGCCGCTCTACAGGGATGTTTTCGAAGCGGACAAGATAATAAGCGTTCCGGTTGCAAAACACCACGGCCTTGCGAAACTCACCATGGCGATGAAGAATTGGATGGGAGTGATGGGAGGCCAGAGGGGCAGCATCCACCAGAAGATCGGCGAGAGCCTGGCCGATCTGTGTCTCGTCATAAAACCGACTCTCACCGTACTCGACGCTGTCAGGATTCTCACCGCAAACGGGCCGCAGGGGGGAAATCTCAAGGATGTGAAGCGGCTTGATACCGTAATAGCCGGTGTCGATCAGGTTGCGATCGATTCTTACGGGGCTACCCTGTTCGGCATGAAGGGAGCGGATTTGTCTTACGTCCGGGCCGGCGCCGGCATGGGTATCGGCACGATGGATCTATCCCGTCTGAAGATTAAGAAGGTGGATGTCTAAGAGGCACCTCAGAAGGATATCGCAGGGCCTTTTCCTGCTCCTCTTTCTTTTTCTCTTTGTACAGACCGAATCAAAGGGAAGTGATATCCTGGGCTACCCTGTCAGGCTTTTCCTGGACTTTGATCCGCTCATTTTCCTGACGACTTTGTTGGCTTCTCGCGGAAGCAACATACCGGTTGCATTCTTTCTTTCCCTCATCACGGTTGTTGTGACCATCGTCCTCGGCAGAGTATTCTGCGGATGGATATGTCCCCTCGGGACACTAAATAACGTTGTCGGCACATTCATGAAACGAACTGCGTCGGGGATCAACCATGACTGGCACAGGGTGAAATACTATGTCCTCATCGCGCTTCTTATGTCCTCTGCGTTTACCCTCCAGCTTGCAGGTATCCTGGACCCGATATCGCTGCTTATCAGGTCGATCTCCCTCGGTATCTATCCATTATTCAACTACGGCGTCCGGGGGATTTTCGATGCGCTTTACTATGCGGATATCCGCGCGCTGACGGACGTCTCGGAACCGGTTTACAGCTTTCTAAAAAAGACTGCTCTCGCC
>JBFLXP010000272.1:0-4589 GCA_040757315.1 Nitrospirota bacterium | reverse complement strand
GTAGAATCTGCCCAAAGATGTTGCTAAACTTATTCATGTTCCCTCCGGTTCGGGTTTCTGTATTTGCTCGCAACATCTATAGTACCCGGATCGGAGGTCTTTCAATTATTTATTTTGGACAAGTATGCAGTGAATTAATAAGTGAGGCCTCCGCTTCGTCTTCAGCCTCATCAAGACAACCCGTGATCTGGCTTCAAAAACTGAGCCATATCCCTTGATTCCCGGCATGTTGCCCTTCTATTTTGGACAGATGCGCTGCAATGTGTTAAAGTATAAATCGCCTGTGAAGCAAATCCGCGGATGAACTCCAATATATTCAAAGGATTATATTTATTATATCAGATAGCCCAAACGCAATAACCGGATTCGAAAGGATGGAACAATGAGCAAGATATTGAGACTCGGTCTTCCGAAAGGAAGCCTTCAGGAATCGACTCTCAAGTTATTCCGCAAGGCGGGATATCACATTACGGTCTCGAGCCGTTCCTACTACCCTTCTTTTGACGACCCCGAGATTGAGGCAATGCTGATCAGGGCTCAGGAAATGGCGGGATATGTCGAGAAAGGGATCATAGATTGCGGCCTTACCGGAAGAGACTGGATACTTGAGCAGAATGTCTCCGTTCACGAAGTCGCCGAACTCATATACGCAAAGGAAGGACTCAGGCCGGTCCGATGGGTGATAGCCGTTCCTGCCGACTCGAAGATAAAAACAGTGAAAGACCTGAAAGGCAAAAGGATAGCAACCGAACTTGTCGGCTTTACCAAACGCTACCTGAAATCGAAGGGGGTGAAAGCCGAAGTCGACTTCTCCTGGGGCGCAACGGAAGTCAAACCCCCGCACCTCGCCGACGCGATCGTCGAGCTGACCGAAACAGGGACATCGCTGAGAGCCAATAACCTGAGGGTGATCGACACCATACTTGAGTCGAGCACCCGGTTTGTCGCAAACAGGAACGCCTGGAATGATAAGTGGAAGAGACAGAAGATGGAAAACATCGTTATGCTCCTGAAGGGCGCTCTTGCGGCGGAAGAGAAAGTCGGCCTGAAAATGAATGTGCCGGAGAGGTCCCTTAAGCGGGTTATGACGTTGTTATCGGCTATGCATTCACCCACGATAGCGGCTCTTTCGGATAAAGGATGGTATGCGCTCGAGGTCATGATCAACGAAAGGACCGTCCGGGATATCATACCGAAGCTCAAGAAAGCGGGCGCCTCCGGGATTGTGGAATACCCTCTTAACAAGGTGATACCGTAGAGTGATTAAATAATCTGGCCGGGCGATATGGCTCAATTTCAGAAGCCAGATAAACTACCTTGATCTACGGGGATAAGTCTTACTGATTGTACTGTTGTCTATATTTGACAGGTGAGGCTTCCGCTTCGTCTCCCGCATCATCGAGATTCCCCGTGATCTGGCTTCGGAAATCGAGCCATATCGCCTTGACTTCCGCATGTCCCCTTTTTTTGGAGGGACGGCTGCTTTTTTGGAATAAATTGTCTTGACAATCGATGTCCCTTTTGATACAAGATAGAAGTGATGAGGCATAAGAAATACATAGTTTTCCTGCTCTTAGGTATTCTGGCCGGCGTTTTCTTCTTGCTGCCGCCCGCCGGCGCCGAAGAAACCCTTAAAGACACGATAGCTCGGAAATATGCTCAGACAAAGGACATCTGCCCGGTCGTCAAGCAGACCATCAACGACGGCATCAATACAAAGGAAATCTGCAAGTCAAGCATCGAACTGGGCCATGATGCCTGCGTTGTTATCAGGTGCGCCATCGCAGCGGAAGGCGACCTTCTTCAGATCATAACGGGAGCGATCGAAGCCGGCGCTACGCCCGATGTTTGTTCCCGGTGTGCCATCGAGGCCGGCGCAGATCCAAAAGATGTGGCAAAGGCTCTCGAAACCGGACTGGGATATTCGCCTCCCATGGCAGCCGGTCTGTCACCTGTCGAAATCGGGCTTCCGGGTGGAAATACCTCCGGCGGCATCATCAGTGTCTCTTCATTTGAATAGACCCGAATCATTCCGCACGAGTTCTTCCCAAATCCAGCGATAACAATAATGACGCTTGACTTATCTGTCATTGCGAGCACCATAGGTGCGTGGCAATCTCCACAAAAAAGGCGAGATTGCTTCGTTTCACTCGCAATGACAACCTTCGCCGGACTGTCCGACTAATCCTTCAGGTGTGTCTCCACGTACTGTGCGAGAACCTCGTGAATCTTCGTCGGAGTGGATATGCCGTAGTACAGGTCTATGATCACGTGGGCTATCTCATGGGCGAGAACGCCGATATCTATGTCTTTCGCGGAAAGGTAGATCGTTCTGTCTCTTGGAGAATAGAAGGCGATGAAATCAACGCTTTTTCCGTACTTTGTTTTGTATAACGCCTGAACTTCGTCGTCCGACGAAAAGAGCATGAGAGTGAATTTGACGTCCCGGGGGAACATTTCGAGAATGTTTTCGACCCTCTCGACGATAATGTCGATTTTATTCTTCACTTCGTCTTCCAGTGTGAAACTTGTCCTGCTTTTGAGGAGATAGGAAAGGCTCCCGAGGGCGATTTCCTTGTTGAGCCTGCGGATGAGATCTTCGTTCGGATAGACGATCGTCGTATACCTGGACTTTATTTCATTTGCCCAGGATAGGGAACAAGCCATAAAAACGAAGAGGATGATACCGAACGCTTTGCAGAGCTTCATCCGCATGGTTCATCATTCGGCGGGTATCATTCTTTGACTTTAAACCGGCTCAGAATTTCGGCCAGAACCTTGTTCAGCCCCTGCGCTTTCCTGACTTGTTCGAGCGCTTCTTTGCATCCTTCCGCCTCCCCGACAATGCGGGATGTTTCTGAAAGTGCTCTTCCAATTTCGGTATTGGCTTTTTTCATCTCACCAAGCCTCGATGATAGGGTCGCTATGAGGTCGTTTATTTTCTGGGCAAGTTCCTTGCCCTCGTCTCTGCTTCGCAGACGTATCTGGAAAGCAAGATTGCCGTTTATCATCTCCTCCACCGATTTTTCGAAGCGATATATCGGTCCCGCAAAACGATGTGTAAGAAACATCGAAAGGATCACGACGACGAACCCGCCTGCCACAATGAATATCCAGTGGGCGCTCAGGATCTCTTTCAGGAGCATCAACGGTGTTTTCCCGACCTGGACATTGTAGTTTTTGTACACAATCGTGAGCGTGTCGGACGTCAGGAGGCTGAAAATGAGGGTGAAGAGAATGCTTCCGAGGACTACAAAGATAAAGAAGCTGAATATGTACTTCCCCTGCAGGTCTTTCTTGATAAAATAGTTCCTTCTTCTCCAGGTTCTCTTCATCGCAGCCCCTACTGTCCTCCGACCAGTATTTCTATCGTTGCCTTGCTCTTCAGATCAGCAACCCAGTCGTTGATCATTTTTTCTTTCTTCTCCTCGACGAGCATTTCTTTGATCTTCTCCTTCTCCGTTTCAGGAATCGTCCGCGAGGGAACCGCTTCGACTTTATCAAGCCTTGCTATGAGATAGCTTTCACCGGCCTTCACCGGCTCCGTTACCTCTCCTTCAGAGAGGAGCATGATCTTTTCCCTCAGGTTCAGCGACAGATCGTCAAGATACACTGTCTTCGTCTCTCCATCCCGGTACTGCCCTCGTTTCGCTTCTTCCTCGGTTCCATAACTAAAAAGCGTCAAATGCATCTTCCTCTCCAGCAGAGCGAGATGCCGGTTCAACTCCTTCTCGCTCAGGGCAGCCTTTAGGGAAGAGAATTTCCTGTCCACGAGAATCTTTATCAAGGACTGCTCATAGAAATTCTGAATGGACTTCCTGAAGGACTCTTCCCTGTCGATGCCCGTTTTCTGGGCTTCCTGCAAGAGAAGCTCCTTGATAATGAGGTCGTTGATGAACTCACTCTTCGGCGCCATATCGTGGGAGCGGGCATACAGACTGTTGAATTCCTCCGTCGTGATTACCCTCTCATTGATGATGAGCGCAGCATCCCGTTTCGATTGCGGCTTTTCGCGCAATTCGTATGCGATTATTGCGGACAGGCCGAGAACAATAATAAGGATGTAATAGATGTACCGCATCAATCAATAATCCTGTACAAGTATATCAGGGGCAGGGGGAAAACACAAAAACATGTTGATTCCGTATATTTTTCTTGACTTTGATCGCGAGCTTTCCTAATATAAATCAATATTTTATAAATAAATAAATAATAATACCTCAATTAATATGACATTGAAATGGCTATCTGCCCTGATATGCGTTTTACTGCTGCTCCCTATCATTCCTTTCCCTGTTAACGCCGCCACCTCCCCGACGGACATCCCCTCCGGAACCGCGGCAGAAACATCCGGCCCCGTCGACAAGCCCTTAGGCACCGGAAAAGAAAGAGTTACAGAAGACGTATTTGGAAGAAAAGGAGGCTATATTCACCCCTTTCTTGCGCTGACGGGATTCTATACCGATAACGTCTTCAATACCCGGGATGACGAAAAAGGTGACTTCGGCGCTGTGATATCACCCGGCATCTGGCTGTCTTTCCCCCATGTTTACGAGAAACTTCTCAAGATCGAGACGTCGAATATCTCA
>JBFLXP010000271.1:0-4607 GCA_040757315.1 Nitrospirota bacterium | reverse complement strand
ACATTCACGAACGGCATAAGGAAAGCGGCTGAAATAATAACCGAAGACCCCCTCGGCGTACCCTTGATCGCAAGCTGGGACAGGGTGACGTCCGCAGTCCCGGACATCCTCGACAGGATAAAGGAGGCGGTGGAAGAAGACAACAAGTAATTTTTGAAAGGAGTGTCAATGAGAATAATTCTCCTGACAGCAACGGTAATTTTGATCTCACTGGTGATCATCCGCAGCAACTTTACCGTCACGAATAAGCAGATAGATTCGCCCGCAAAAGAGGAGTGCCGGGAGATCTGCGGAACGGTAAAAAAGGGAGAAACGCTTTTCGACATCTTCAAAAGATACAGTCTCGACCTTGGCGATCTCCTGAAAATGAGGGAAGCAGCCGCAGACATCCACAGACTCAGGCAGTTGTGTCCCGGCAGGCCGTATAAGATTACCGCCGATGCTGACAACCGGATAGATTCTTTTGACTACTGGATCGACGATGATAATATCCTGAGCCTGAAGCGCAGCGGTGAGGGATTCGCAGCCGAAAAATTATGCGTCGAATATGAAAGAAGGGTTCTTCACTTCGGCGGAATGATCGAGAATAACCTGATTGAATCCATGGGAGGCGAAAGAGAGCAGGTTTTGCTTGCTTTCAAGCTTTCTGATATTTTTGCGTGGGATATCGACTTCACCTCGGACCTGAGGAGCGGGGACACATACAAAATGGTGGTCGAGGGATACTATCTTAACGGCGAACTCAGAAAATATGGAGAAATACTGTCGGCGGAGTTTGCAAATCATGGACAAACATACACTGCGTACAGATTCGGAAGCGGCGGCGAAGCCCACTATTTTGACGCCGAAGGCAGAGCATTGAAAAGGGCGTTTCTTAAAGCGCCGCTGAATTTCAGACGTATCAGCTCCCGCTTTTCTCACAACCGCTTCCATCCTATCTTGAGAATCAACAGACCTCATCATGGGCTTGACTATGCCGCTCCAACGGGCGCCCCCGTTAGTGCAGTCGGCGAAGGGAATGTCGTTTTCGCAGGGCACAAAGGGCAATATGGGAACCTCGTGGTCATAAGGCATCCAAATAGCTGGAAGACTTATTACGGACATCTTTCGAAGATTGCGAAAGGTGTGAAGGCCGGGAGAAAAATTGCTCAGGGGCAGGTGATCGGCTCGGTCGGGTCCACGGGGCTTGCGACGGGGCCCCATCTCCATTACGAGGTCAGGATCGGGAACAAGCCGACGAATCCGCTCGCGCTGAAAATGCCCAGGGGAAAGTCCGTGCCTCGTAATCTAATGGCTGAGTTTAGAGAATTCAAGGATAGAATGGATGCCAGGTTAGCTTCCATCAATGTTTCCTACTTTGCATATGCTGGAAAGAATTAAGCAGGAAGGAACGTGTCGAATAAACCCTCTTGTCTTCAGACCTACTGGACCAGGCCATCTCCACATTCTTTATTGATATAATTATAGGGAATTCGGACAATTCAGCCGAATTCTTCCGAAGCCGGCTTTTATGGGTAATTCGACACTTTTTTAATACGAGATCAAACTTCAAAAGGAGGGTAGAATTTTATGATTACCACAGCGTCTCACAGATACAAGTTGCTGTTTTATTCAATGGTCTTTTCAATACTGTTGTCACCCGTATTTGTGCAAGCGTCCGACGAGAACCTCTCATCCGGTGAAACTCTCTACATTCCCGTCTATTCAAATGTCTATTCCGGACCGAAAGCCAATCCGCTCCAACTGGCAACAATGCTGAGCATGCATAATATCGACCCCAAATATTCCATTACCATTCTAAAGGTGGATTATTATGATTCAAGCGGCAAATTCATAGAGAGCTACATTAAAAATCCGGTACACCTGAAACCATTCGCTCACACCTTTTTCTACCTCAAGGAATATGACACAAGAGGAGGCCCGGGTGCGAATTTCGTCGTCAAATGGCGCGCCGATAAGAAAATCAACCAGCCGGTTGTCGAGGCCCTTATGCTCGGCGCCAGAGCAGGGATATCTTTTACCTCTGCAGGGCGGATAATTACAGACTACACGGAATAAGCCGCCAACAGAATACGACCTCAACTCGATCATGGGGGATCGGTGCTGACGTAGTCTGTTTTTATTATCATAAAGACTATGGAATACGAATTCTTAAAATCATTGGAAGTGATATTTATTGCGTCAGCAGCAGTTATCCTGCTGCTGTACAAGCTGAAGATGCCCTCGGTCGTCGGGTTCATTATCGCGGGGATCATTATCGGACCGCACGGCGTCGGGCTGATAAAGGACGTCCACTTCATACAGATCCTCGCTGAGATCGGTGTCATACTGCTCCTTTTCACGATCGGCATCGAGTTTTCGATGGCAAAGCTCGTCAGGATCAAGAAAGCCATGCTGGGCGGAGGAGGGGCGCAGGTTCTACTCACCATATTATTGTCCGGAGCTGTTACCTATGTGGCCATTGGGAATATAAATCAGTCAATCTTTTTTGGCTTTTTGTATGCCCTGAGCAGCACGGCGATAGTGATGAAACTCCTTGCCGAAAGGGGTGAAATAGACTCGCCCCACGGCCACACAATGGTAGGCATGCTCATATTCCAGGACCTCTGTATTGTGCCGCTCATGCTCTTTGTTCCTGTTTTGTCCGGCGACAGCATCGACATCATTGATTTGGGCTTAAAGATGGGCAAGGCAGCTCTGATCATTGTCGTTGTTTTGCTGGGTGCGAGATGGGCTGTGCCTGCCCTTCTCCATCAGGTTGTCGGCACAAGGAGCCGTGAACTTTTCTTAACCACGGTCATCCTCCTTTGTCTCGGCATAGCGCTTCTCACTTCAAAGTTCGGCCTTTCTCTTGCTCTCGGCGCATTTCTCGCGGGCCTCATCATATCGGAGTCTGAGTACGCCTATCAGGCGATATCGGATATATTGCCGTTCAAGGACAGCTTCATGGGCCTCTTTTTTGTGTCTATAGGAATGCTGATGGATACGTCATTCGTATTCGATAACGGCTTCAGGATTGCGGCGGTCGTTGCATTGATCTTCGCCCTGAAAATCTTTACAGGAACCGCCTCCGCCCTGCTTATCGGAGATTCTCTGAGATCCTCCATCCTGACGGGTTTAGGACTCGCTCAGGTAGGAGAATTTTCCTTCGTGCTTGCGGTTGCCGGCAAAGCATCCGGACTGATCTCTGAAGAATTCTATCAGGTTTTCCTTTCATCTTCCGTCGTGACGATGATCATGACCCCCTTCATCCTGAATACGGCCCCATCGGTTTCCGATTGGATAACTGCAAGACCGCTACTGAAAAAACTGATCAAAAGGAAGAGAGTGTTTGAGGGCGACGGGAGCCCGAGGAAAAGGCACGACCACGTCATCATCGTCGGTTTCGGCCTGAATGGAAGAAACCTCGCAAAGGTGTTAAGAGAGGCTGAGATTCCCTATGTTGTGCTGGAGATGAACAGCGATACTGTGCGGGAGATGAGGAAAAAGGGAGAACCGATTCACTACGGTGACGGCTCGAGCAAAGAAATACTCCACAAGATGGGCATTGAAAGGGCAAGGCTTTTGGTGATTGCAATTTCGGACCCGGTCTCGACAAGAAGGATCGTCTCGGTCGCAAGGCATGCAAACAGAGATATCTACATTATTGTGAGAACACGGTATCTCGCCGAGGTTGACGACCTTAAATCACTCGGAGCGGACGAGGTGATACCCGAAGAATTCGAAACCTCCTTAGAGATTTTTTCGCGGGTTCTGCACCGCTACAGTTTCCCCAGAAGCTCAATTCTGGACATGATCGAAAAGATCAGGAGCAACAGTTACACTGCATTGAGAAGCGTCGAGGTACCGAGAAGGCATCTTTTTGAGAAGTATGAGTGGCTCCCTGAAATTGAGCTGGACGGATACCGCGTCGCTGAAGGTTCTCAACTCAGTGACAAAACCATTAAAGAACTGCAGATCAGAAAGAAAACCGGAGTTACCGTAATTGCAGTGAGAAGAGGCAAGACGGTTCACACGAACCCTGAACCTGATTTCATGCTGAAGGCAGGAGATTTCATTCTCTTCACGGGCGATCGAAAGAGTATGACCGACGCTCTGGAATACTTTAAAGGCGTTCCGTGATGAGGAAGCAAGCGTTCATTTCGATTTTTCCGACAGTCCCCTCGAAACTCATATCCGCGATATCTTCAGGATTCATTTTTGTCCTCCTTTCTCTCATTTCAGTCTGCCCAGCACCTCGGGTATGAGTTCAGGTAGTGTCGGGAAAGTGTGCAAGGATCCGGTGATCGATTCCACGCTCTGGTTATTCACCATTGCGTTGACAACTTCCTGAATGATGAACGAGGCATAAGGGCCGATGATATGAAAACCCAGAATTTTGCGCGTGGTCTTTTCAACGACAGCCTTGGCAAATCCATCCTCTTCCGCCATGGTCTCGCCGGAGACTATGTCGGAATAGCGGGCTTTTCCGACGAGAATCTTGTAATCTTTTTTTGCAGAGGATTCGGTCAATCCTACGGAAGCGATCTGAGGATAAGAAAAAACTACGTGGGGAACCAGATCGAAATTCATCTTCTGCTTCCTGCTGCGAGTCGCGTTGTGCCAGG
>JBFLXP010000270.1:0-4608 GCA_040757315.1 Nitrospirota bacterium | reverse complement strand
ATTTCTTAAGGGCTGGACGCCGGAGGATGCTTTACAGTTTCCTGTCTTGAATGAAGTCAGTACAGGATTCGGTGTATTTCAGATAATAGGGCAAACAAGCTATGTCCATGATGATCCGGTTGTAAGAATGTGGTGGGCCAAGCAGCAAGACGAAGAAAATGACGATATTATGGGTCACTGCCTGATCACTGGAAAGTTTGGCCCTATATCCAGACTTCACCAGCCAAAGATCAAGAGAGTCGGTGATCAGGCAGAATCACTTTTGGTGTCGTTTAATGATTCCGCATATGTGTCATATGGGAAGGAACAAAGCTTCAACGCTCCTGTTTCTAAAGACGCAGTTTTTCGGTACACGACAGCTCTCAACGCCCTTCTCGATGGTCCGATGAGAACAAAACATCGGTTCTCTTTAGCGGATGCAACGCTGGTCTTCTGGACAGAGAAACCGACTGTTACCGAAGACATCTTCGCCCAGTTTGCGCAGGGCGCTGTCATTTCCAATAAACCGGAAATCCAGGATGATGCCTTGAGGCATAAGCTCGAATTGTTTCTTAAAGCGTTGCGAGAAGGCAAAGAAGCATATGCTGAGATCGAAAAGACCCCTGATAAAACACCCTTCTATATTCTCGGGCTGACCGGGCAGGCAAAGGGCCGGATCGGGGTCAGGGTCTTTTATCGTGATACAATCAGCCGTCTACTTGATAATCTGCGTAAGCACTATGCCGACATGGGAATAGTCATGGAATTTGGAGAAGACAGCAAACGCCCCGATCCTGAATTCCCAGCCTTGTGGCAGTTGCTGAATGAAACGTGTCCGAGGAAGAACGGAAAACCCGATAGCGACAAAATCCCACCTGTCCTGTCCGGCCCTCTGCTGAGAGCGGTCATTACAGGCTCTCAATATCCTGACGGACTTTATAACTCTGTTATCAGGAGAATTCATGTCGACGGCAATATCAATTACATGAGGGCAAGCATTATAAAAGGTTATTTGACAAGAAACCAAAAAAAGGAGGTCAGTATGGGACTTGATCCAAATCGAAAAGAACCGGCTTACAGGCTGGGGCGGCTTTTTGCCGCATTGGAGAAAACACAGGGGGATGCGTTAGGGAAGTCAACAATCCGGGATCGGTTTTACGGTTCAGCATCTGCCACCCCAGGGGCTATTTTTCCAAGATTGCTTCGTACATATCAACACCATCTCGCAAAAATGGATAGGGGGAAAGTCGGTCGTGAAATATTGGTCAGGGAAATACATGAGCCATTGACAAGTTACCCTACCCATCTGAATCTGACCGACCAAGGGCTCTTCGCTATAGGTTATTACCATCAGATGAGAGATTTATGGACTTCAAAAAAAGGGAATGAAGAAGAAAAAGGAGGAGATGAATAATGAACCGCTATGATTTCGTATATCTTTTTGATGTCAAGGATGCCAATCCAAACGGAGACCCCGATGCCGGGAATCTGCCGCGCATTGATCCAGAAACCGGTGACGGTCTTGTGACCGATGTTTGTTTGAAGCGGAAAATTCGGAATTATGTAGCTATCAAAGAGAATAACACTTCACCCTTTGAGATTTATTTCACGGAAGGGGCCGTGCTTAATGAAACACATGAGCGTGCTTATGAGCACATCAAAGAAAAGCCCATACAAAAAAAGTTGCCAAAGGACGCTGAAAAAGCGAGAGAGGTCACTGCCTTCATGTGTAATAACTTTTATGACGTGCGCACTTTTGGCGCGGTTATGTCCACAGAAGTAAATTGCGGTCAGGTTCGCGGGCCAGTTCAGTTATCATTTGCTCGATCAATTGAGCCGATTATTTCGTCGGAACATGCCATTACAAGAAGTTCAGTAACGAATGTGGCAGATAAAGAAAAGGAGCGTACCATGGGCCGGAAATATACCGTACCGTATGCATTGTATCGGGCGCATGGCTTTGTTAACCCATTCTTGGCGGATGATCCAAATAAGGGGACGAGGTTTAGTGAGCGAGATCTTGAATTGTTGTGGGAATCTCTAATGAACGCTTTTCAGTTCGATCAATCGGCGGCACGACCCGCTGGAAGTATGGCTGCCCGCAAGCTCATTATCTTCAAACACGAGAAAGCCTTCGGAAATGTCTCGTCGCATGCTCTTTTCGAGCGGGTAAGTGTCAAACGTAAAGACACTTCAAAACCCGCTCGTGAGTACAACGATTATAGTGTCGCAATAGACGATAAAGATTTGCCGGAAGGGATTACTATTGACCCGAGGCCGAAATAACTTTTGAAAATCTAATAAAGGGGACAACGAATGTCTAACCCAAAAGATTACCCGCACCCCATCCCGCCGCACGGCGGTTACCGGGAGCTGCAATCCTACAGGATGTTGGAGATTGTTTATGACGCCACGGTGCGATTCTGCGACCGCTTTATTAACAAGCGGTCGCGCACTCATGACCAGATGGTGCAGGCGGCGCGGAGCGGGATGCCGAACATCGCCGAAGGCAGTATGGCATCCTGCACTTCGAAGAAGACCGAGCTTAAACTGACCGGCGTTGCACGAGCGAGCCTTGAAGAATTATTGCTGGACTTTCAGGCTTTTCTTCGACAAAAGGGGTTGCGCGTCTGGGACAAAAATTCACAGGAGGCTCTTGCAGTGAGGAGGAAGTATCAGTGCGACGGGTCGGACATGTCGGACGTGTCTGACGAATATTCTTTAAAAGCCGCTTCCTCTGAAGTTGCAGCAAACACACTAATCTGCCTGATCAACCAGGCCAGTTATCTGCTGGGACGGCAGCTTCAAAGGCTTGAACAAGAATTTCTTGACGAGGGTGGATTCACGGAAAGGCTCTATCGGGTGCGAACAGAGTTGCGCAATGGGAGACAGAAAAATTGAGTTACTCAGAAGACGACCTCATCATGCTTTCAGCTTTACAGCACTTTATGTACTGCGAAAGGCAGTGTGCCCTGATCCACATTGAGCAGGCATGGAGTGAGAACCTTTTTACTGCTGAGGGCAGGATCATGCATGACAAGGTCGACACAGCAAGAAGAGAATCGAGAGGTAAGATTCGCATCGAGTACGGCGTGCCGTTGCGGTCTTTGAGGCTTGGATTAATCGGCAAGGCGGATGTAGTCGAATTTCACAACAAAGAAGACGGAACGTGGCAGCCTTTTCCCGTGGAATACAAACGCGGCAAGGCAAAGATCGACAATAGCGATAAGGTCCAGATCTGCGCTCAGGCAATATGTCTTGAAGAAATGCTGAATGTTGAGATACCGGAGGGTGCGCTTTTCTACGGACAGACCCGGCGCAGGGAGGATGTTGTTTTTGACAAGGCTTTAAGAATTGAGACAGAGGATACAGCAATAAAGGTGCATGAGCTAATTGAATCGGGGATTACGCCGAATGCTGAATATTCGGCAAAGTGCAAAAAATGTTCATTGCTTGAATTGTGTTTGCCGAAAGTCAGCAGGAAGGCAAGTAAATATTTACTGACTGTAGTGGAGGAGGAATAAAGGATATCTATGAAGAAAAAGAAAGAGGCTGTTTCTGAGAAAGGCGAATTAATTCTGTATCAAACAGAGGACGGTAAAACTCGTATTGAAGTGAAATTGCAGAATGAGACTGTCTGGTTAACTCAGAAGCTTATGGCTGAACTGTTTCAAAAAGATGTAAGGACAATTAACGAACATATTAAGAATATCTTTGACGAGGGTGAACTTGTGACTGAATCAGTTATCCGGAAATTCCGGATAACTGCTGTTGACGGCAAAACTTATGACACAGCTCACTACAACCTCGATGCGATTATTTCCGTTGGCTATCGGGTGAAATCTCTCAGAGGCACACAGTTTCGTGTCTGGGCTACCCAGCGGCTGCGGGAATACATAATCAAGGGTTTTACCATGGACGATGAGCGACTGAAAGAGGGCAAGAATATCGATTCGGACTACTTTGATGAATTGCTTGAACGGATAAGGGACATCCGGTCAAGCGAGAAGCGCTTCTACCAGAAAATCCGCGACATCTATAAACTCGCGGCGGATTACGATCCAAGTGCAGAAGAAACCCTGGAATTTTTCAGCATAGTCCAGAACAAGCTGCACTTTGCTATTTCCGGTAAGACTGCTGCTGAAATAATCTCCGAACGGGCGGATGCATCGAAGCCCAATATGGGATTGACCTCATGGAAGGGGGCAAAAGTCCGCAGGGGGGATGTGACTGTTGCCAAGAATTATCTGAGTGAGAATGAGCTTGCAGGTCTTAACCGGATTGTCAACATGTATCTGGATTATGCGGAAGATCAGGCGAAACGGCACAGACAAATATTCATGCGAGACTGGCGTAAAAAGCTCGATGCATTCCTGCAATTTAACGAACGGGACATCCTGACTGACGCCGGCAAGGTCGCCAAAGAAGTAGCAGGTAAGCTGGCCCTTGATCACTATGAGGTCTTTAACCGTAACCGGCTTGCAATAGAGGCGGAGCAGGAGGCTCTTGCTGACGATGAAGAGTTGAAAAAAATAGAATCGGCTATAGAAAGAAAGAAGAAAAAGAGACACAAATAAAATGAAAAAACATCTAAATACTTTATTCGTCACAACGCAGGGCGCATATCTT
>JBFLXP010000269.1:0-4615 GCA_040757315.1 Nitrospirota bacterium | reverse complement strand
CGGCCTTGAATTCGGAACGACCCTGAAGAAACCCGTAGAGCGCGTCCCTTATCGCTAACTCTGCGTTATCCAGGATAAATCGCATATAATCCATGACCGTATCCATGCCGTATCTGTCGATGACGCGATAGATCTCGACCATTCCCTTATGACATGCCGCCACCTGGGCTTTCACGTCTCCTATGCGCTCGCGGATATTTCGCGCGGGGTATGGATGATCTGCCAGTACGCTCTTCAGCGTGTCTTCTCTGAACACACCTTCCCGCACAAGAAGGAGACCGTCTATGACTATTCCCTCTTCGTCTATGTGAGAAGATTCGGGAGGCATCGATCCGGGAGTTGTTCCTCCGATATCGGCATGATGCCCACGGTTTGCGGTGAAAAAGATGATCTCGCCTCTTTCCGAAAACACGGGGCAGACGACCGTCAGATCGGGAAGATGCGAGCCGCCCCGGTAGGGATTATTCGAAAGATAGAGATCGCCGGGTTTCATGGACGAACGGTTATCCTCAAGGACCGACTTCACAGTGTCCGACATCGCGCCGAGATGGACGGGGATGTGAGGCGCATTCGCAACGAGGTTCCCCGCCGCGTCAAACACCGCGCAGGAAAAATCTAAGCGCTCTTTCATGTTGACGGAATAAGCGGTGTTCCCAAGGGCGCTTCCCATCTCCCTGGCCACACCCATGAAAAGGTTGTTGAAGACTTCAAGGAGTATGGGGTCAGGCTTGTTGGAACACTTTGAAACTTTCCGAGTTTTCTTCGACTTCAGCCGCTTCATCATGAGGACGCCTTTTTCATCCAAGGAGGCTTCAAAATCCGGATTCACAATGATCGTGGTCTTATCGTCCACGATGCAGGCAGGCCCCCGCAATGAAAAGAAGGCGCTGAGCCTCTGCCAATGATATACCGGGACGCTGATGGATTTGCAATTTTCGAAATAGATTTCCCTCTGAGATATAGGCCCGTTGATACCCGTTGGTCGAGCATCAATGTACGGGCCGAAAAACTTCGCAGGTTCCGCAATTTCGACTCTCACGTTCACTACTTCGAGCGCGGTATCGTCGGGAAGAAATCCGTAGAGGCTCTCATACCGTGCGTTGAAAACCGTTCTGATCTGATCGAAAGTTCCATATTCCAGCGTAAGGAATGTCTCCGTCCCCCGCGGACGCAGATCTATTTCTCTCCGGAAGGTACAGCTATCCACGAGCGGCCCCTTTTTGAAACTGACGCCGTTCTCCATCTCCACGAACAGCCTGTCCAGCCTGCCGACATTACTCTCCGTAAACGGCATGAGAAACGTCCGGGAGACCTTCCGGGCGGGATGGGCAAGGCCAATGCCGTAAGCGGATAACACACTGCAAAGCGGATGTATGAGGATGCTGTCCATGTCGAGCAAGGACGCAATGTCGCAGGCGTGCTGACCACCTGCGCCGCCGAAACAGACGAGCGTGTAGTCACGCACGTCGAAGCCCCTCGACACTGATATCTCCCTGATCGCCATCGCCATCTTTTCGTTGGCCACTTTCAAAAAGCCGTTGGCAATGTCCTGCGGACTGAAGGAAGAGCCCGTGGTCTTGTTTATCTCTTCGGTGAGAATACGAAAATTATTTTCCGCGATATCAGCATCCGCAGATGATCTTCTGTCCGCACCGAAGGTCTTCGGAAAATATTCGGGTATCAGCCTCCCCGTCATCAAATTCGCATCCGTCACGGTCAGCGGACCGCCGAAACCGTAACAAGCAGGGCCGGGATCGGAGCCCGCAGATTCGGGACCGACGAGCATCTTCCGTCCGTCAAAGGAGAGGATCGACCCTCCGCCCGCCGCAACCGTATTGATAGACAGCATCTCGATCTGCAAAGGTATGCCCGCGATCTCCTTCTCGAAGATTCTTTCATGGCGGCCGTCGAACCGCGATACATCGGTCGACGTTCCTCCCATATCGAAACCGATGGCAAACCTGTACCCTCTGTCTTCCGCTATATTCGATACGGCGATCACTCCGCCCGCAGGTCCCGACAGCAAGGCGTTCTTTCCCGCAAACGATTCCGCGCCGGCCAATGTTCCGTTGTTCAACATAAATTCGATCGGAATGCTGCCGATCTCGGCCTGTATATCCTGGAGATATTGAGCAAGAACGGTACTGAGATATCCATCAACGACTGAGCTCTGACCTCTGCTCACGATCTTGATCTGGTTCACAGTCCGGTGAGAAAGGAAAACCCTCGAAATACACTTTTCGCGCAGTATCTCTCCGCAGAGTATTTCATGCTCCGGGTTTATCCAGGAATGCATGAATACGACAGCTACTCCGTCGAGGGCTTCGGCTTTCATTCTTCCGATCTCTTCGGACAATCCCTCCTTATCGATCCCCCTCACCACCCTGCCATAACAGTCGATACGTTCGTCGATCTCGAAAACGGACGAATATAGAGGCATGGGTTTTTCTATGCAAAGCTTGAAGATATCGGGTCTGTTTTGGTATCCGATCGCAAGAAGGTCCGCAAATCCTTTCGTGATAAGAAGCCCCACTCTTCCGCCTTTTCTTTCGAGCAGTGCGTTGGTGGCGATGGTTGTTCCAAACCGGATTCCCTCGATCCTTTCTCCGGGAAGGCGTTCGCCCCGTTTCAAACTTAGGATCCTCCTTATTCCTTCGATCGACGCGTCCCCGTATTCCGAGGATTCTGACAGCAGCTTAAGGGTGTGAAACCGCCCCTCCGGGTCGACAGCAACGACGTCGGTAAAAGTTCCGCCGCGGTCAATAGCGAATTTCCACTTCTTCACTTCTTGCCTTCCTGACTTCTTTTTTCCGACTATTGCAACTTCGTTCCGCATCGCTTACAGACGCGCCGGTTGATATCGGCACCAAGATATCTGTTGCAGGAAGGGCACCTCCAATTAAAGGCGCTGAAGCAGATAAAGCCGGTGACGACGACAATCTGGGCCGAAAAAACCACACCTTTCGAAAATTCCCATAGGAGATCGGGGTGCTTATGGAACAGAACAAGAACGATCAGGAAAAACAGTGTCATCCCTATGGCAAAGAACTGGCGGCCCTGACGGATCTTGAAATCTTGCATGACCTTCTTATCATCTCTTTCCTGTTTCATTGTCCCCTCTCACCTGCGGATAATTTCTTGATGTGCGACTGTCAATCGCGGACATCCGGCTCAAAAAATACCCACCGCGCCTCGGGAAAGCTCTTCTTCAGCGAGCTTTCGACCCGGTTGATCTCCTCAATTAACTGCACCGATGTTGCAGAATCACGCATCCGTACTTTAGCGGACACCATCATTTCCGTGCCGAGCTGAAGCGTGATAAGGCTGTAAACCTCTGCAATCTCCGGCCTTTCCGAGAGGAAATTACGAATGGCGGCGACCGTGTCAGGATCTGCGCTTTCGCCTATAAGGAGACTCTTCACCTCTATTCCGACTGTTATCGCAACAAGCACCAGGACGACTCCGATTGCTATGGTGCCTAAGGCATCGAAGACGGGGTTGCCGGCAAGAATCGTCGCAAGCACAGCCGATAGAGCAAGCGATAACCCCAGAAGAGCGGCAATGTCTTCTCCAACCACAACGATAAGTTCGCTCTGCCTGCTCGTCCTGAACCAAGTCTGCAGGGGACGCTTGCCCCGCACCTTTCGCACCTCTGTAAGCGCTCCCCTGAGAGAAAAGATTTCGAGCAGGATCGACACAGCCAGCACTCCAACCGCCACCCAGGGAGATTTGGGCATCTCGGGGTGAGTCAGCTTGTGCACGCCCTCGTAAATTGAGAAGACTCCGCCCATGCTGAACAGCATCAGCGCAACGACAAACGACCAGAAATAGACGGCCTTGCCGTATCCCAGGGGATGTTCTTCGGAGACCGGCAACTTAGCCCGCCTTAGTCCCACCAGCAGAAGGATCTGATTGGCAGTGTCGGCAAATGAATGGATCGCCTCTGCGAGCATCGCTCCCGACCTGGTGTACCACGCGGCCAGCCCTTTCGCCACGGCGATTCCGAGGTTAGCCCCCAGCGCATACATTATCGCTCTTATCGAGCCGGTTTCGTGAGACATTGTTCGTTCTCTCCAAGCAGCCTGACATAGGGCAAGGGCTTAATTTCTGAAGCCAGATAAACTACCTTTGCTTATGTGTGAACCTTTATCTGAATATAATGTTTTCACTGTTCACGGGCGAGGCTTCCGCTTCGTCTTCAGCCTCATCCAGACAACCCGTGATCCGGCTTCAGGAATTAAGCCCTTGCCCTTCACACTATCCGCCTGTGATAGATGTGATTGTACATATTATCAGAAAAAGGGATACGAGGGGAACGTATCTGCAGAGATCAAAACTTCAAAAAAAGGGGCTTATGGATTTTTGACTTTTTACGCTTCGCATCTTTCTTGCTGCGCGGGGCGCGGCACATATTGCATCTCACGTCGGAGCAGTACTGGCAGAACGTGCAGTCCGCGCAGGGATTCTTCTTCGGTGTCTGCTTGTACATATATTTTACAGCGCCGGTTATCCGCTTCCCACAATGAGCACCGCCGCATAAACCAGATAAAGCCCTCCCCCGAGAAACATGGTGACAGGAGAGAGTCGTTTCCGGAAGATGAGTTCCATGAGGACG
>JBFLXP010000268.1:0-4623 GCA_040757315.1 Nitrospirota bacterium | reverse complement strand
GGAGGCGCAGAAATGAGTTTGAAAGAGGTTAGAGAGATAGCAAAGGCGAAGGGGATCAGGACCGGAAATATGAAAAAGGATAATATTATTCGTACCATACAGCGGGCGGAGGGTAATTTTGATTGCTTCGGATCCGCCGCGGCGGGGGAATGCGACCAGGTTAATTGCCTCTGGAGAGGAGACTGTCTTAAATAGTCTGTCCGTAAACTAAGTGGTGTTCAAGTAATTCGTCATTCCCCGACTTGATCCGGAATCCAGTCTTTTCAATACCTTCTGGATTATCCGGTCAGGCCGGATAATGACAAAAAAACGACTCTCTGCACGGACTCCAAACGGGTTCTTTATTCCCGATTCGTCTTTCTCCTGTGATGGAGGACGTACAAAATGATGAGAAGAGCGCATCCGGCGATAATGTAGATGCTCCACTGCCTGCTCGTCTGCATGATCATTTCTTCGTTGTTTCCGACGAAATAACCGATATAGGCAAGTATCCATACCCATACGCCCGCTCCAAAGGCCGTATAGAAACAGAATTTCGTCAGATTCATCCTGCAGAGACCGGCGGGGAACGAAATATAATGCCTGATTCCGAGAATGAGTCTTCCGATGAAAGTGCTGATGTTACCATGGCGGAGAAAAAAAACCTCTCCCTTTCTGAACCGGTTTTCGGTAATGCCGAAATATCTGCCGAAGCGAAGGATAAAGGGCCTTCCGAGGTAGACGGCAATCGCGTAATTGAAGAGGGCTCCGAGCACGCTTCCCGCAGTCCCGGAGACTATTACACCCGACCAGCTCATCTGATTACGGGCTATCAGATAGCCCGCGGGTGGGATCACCAATTCAGAGGGCAGAGGTATAAAAGTGCTCTCAACAAACATCAGGAACATGATCCCCGGATATCCCATGGTACCGACGGTCTCTACAAGCCAGGTTAAGAATTCGTTCATCTGTCTCTGCTACCTGTTTTAAGCCTGTTCACCTTTTCGAGTGCGGACCTGAACGATTTTTCCCTTTTTGACGACTCCACAGGCGAAATAATCAAGTTCTTCCCATCAGTAGTCAGTTCAAGAGGAGTATTCATATCAACCTTCAGAAGCTCCAGTATCGGTTTGTCAATAATCAGCGCCGCGCTGTTGCCGTGCGAAACAAGTTTCTTTATCATACTCACCTCCGTATATACATTGTATAACCACAAAAACAGGATTGTCAAACAAACGGCAGCCCTTGGCTGAAGGGACGTAGAGATGTAGGTGCTGTAATCAATCCGTTTTCAAAGGGAGCAAACGAGTTTACCCCTTCTTGTTAGGCCGTCAAATTGTATGCGAGCTTGAAGACATCAAACAACTGCATGAAGCGAAGAGAGGCGAACACACAGTTTCGCCCTAACGCGGATAATTCAATGGTTGGCAGATCCGGATATCAACCCTTCGACTGAAACTCGATCACTTTTGTCTCGTCCTTCTGCATCATCGACCGGCCGTCAAAAATACCGCCTTCGTTGATTGTCAACTTGCTCGTGGCGATATCGCCTGACACCCTGCCCTTGGACTTTATCTCAACGATTTCTTTGGCCCTGAGATTGCCTTCGACGCTTCCACCGATGATTATGCCCCGGGCGGATATGTCGCCCTTCACGGAGGCCTTCTCTCCGAGGATTACCCAATCGGCATTTACATTTCCCGCCAACAAACCGTCGATGCGCAGGGTGCCTTTCGTCTCCGCATCACCCCTGAAGGATGAATTCGCGCCGACAAAAGACTCGAGTTTTTCGGTATTCTTCGTGAACATTATGATCTCCTTTCACGATATTCCATCGGATCAACGGGCTTCCCGTTTTTCCAAATTTCATAGTGGACATGAGGGCCTGTCGAACTTCCGGTAGAGCCGACATATGAAACGATGTCGCCTCTTCTCACTTTCTGGCCCACCTTTGCAGTATTCTCTTTGTTATGGGCATAGAAGGTCGAAAAACCATGGCCATGCTCCAGGACTACAAGATTGCCGCTTCCGCCGCTCCATCCGGAAAAACTCACGATTCCGTCCGCTGTCGCTCTTACCGGCGTGCCGGGGCTTGTGGAAAGATCAATCCCGGAATGAAAGTCGTTTCCTCCGCGCATGGGGTCAACCCTGTTTCCGTAATGGGAAGAGACGTCGCCTCTGACCGGGAAGCCCTTGGGTGTCGCCACATAGATGTCTCTCTGCAATCGCAAATAATCCTTTATTTCTGAGACCGTTTCAACTGTAATCTTAATCTGTTGCTTGAGGTTTTCCACATCGATTGAACCGCTGTCCGTTGAATCTAAATTCTTCAGAACATCTTCTTTCGATTCTCTGGAAAAGAGATTTCTGAACTGGGCTTCGGCCTTCTTCAGGGAGGAAATCGTGCTCTTCAATTCAAGAAACTCACGGGAATAATAGTTCAAGTTTTTCTTCATGCGATAGTATTCAATAGTATCTACTGCAATGGAAAAAACATATACAACTCCGAGACAACTCAGGATCAGCGCCGAGACGATTCCGGCGAAGGGCAACTTGAAGTTCAAGGGCATGCTCTTACTGTGAGGTACGAGCATGATCGTAACAGGAGTAAAAGCCTTTTTCATCAGCTTCTTTGTTTTAAGAATAACGGACACCTGTTCCTCCTTTCTCCGTGTTTCCAATAATAAAGGCTGGATATCCCCCGTTCTTCAGGGTCGCAACAGCTTTCTCACCCTGGTTTTTCGGGAGGACGACTATATAGCCGATTCCCATATTGAAAGTCCTCTTCATTTCTGAATCGGCTATATTTCCGGTCTCACGGATCAACCCAAAAATCGGCGGCGCCGGCCACGATCCCTCATCGATCCGCGCGCGAATGCCTCGCGGCAATATCCTGGGAAGATTGCCCGGAATCCCGCCGCCTGTTATATGAGCCATCCCTTTCACCGTCACTTTCTCTTTCAGAGCCGCAAACGCCCTGACGTAGATACTCGTGGGTTTCAACAATTCCTTCCCGAGCGTCGTTCTCAGCGCAGGTATATACACATCTACATCCATCTTATTCAAATCGAAAAAAAGTCTCCTGACCAGAGAGTACCCATTGCTGTGAAGACCGCTGGACGAGATTCCGACGAGAACATCGCCCGCCCTTATTCCGGAGCCGTCTATAATCCTCCGCTTCTCGACAACGCCCACGGCAAACCCGGAGAGGTCGTATTCGCCGTCAGGGTAAAAACCCGGCATCTCAGCCGTTTCTCCGCCGATCAACGAACACCCCGCCTCCGCGCAGCCTTTCGCGATGCCCCTGACTACGGATACTCCGTTATCAGACTTGAGCCTGCCTGTCGCAAAATAGTCAAGAAAAAATAAAGGCTCCGCCCCGCTTGTCAAGATGTCATTCACGCACATGGCCACGAGGTCGATACCCACCGTATCATGCTTGTCCATCATGAAGGCAATCTTAAGTTTGGTGCCTACGCCGTCCGTGCCGCTGACCAGAACAGGGTTCTTGTATTTCCGGGTATCGACCTTGAAAAGCGCGCCGAACGAGCCAATACCGGTCAGGACTTCCTTCCTGAAAGTCCTTTTCGCCAAGGGAGCTATGAGGTTCACAAACCTTTCCCCCCCGGCAATATCGACTCCTGCCTTCTTGTAAGTCAGTCCTGCTTTCATTTTTTGGTTAAAGGAAGGTTTTTGCGCACTCCTATTTTGCACAAACAGGCATTTCAGAGCAAGCTTTTTGTGATATTTCAGGATAGCAAGAATCAGACCAAATTGATAGGGGAACGCGGGACGAGAACATTGTCGTCACTGGTAATGAAGAAAACCTCGCCCTGTCATGCTGGCTTGACCGGCATCCTTCTTCGCGGGTAAAAGAAAGATTCCCGACAAGCGGGAATGACAGAGGGTTAAGGGCGAGGCAATCTCGCCCCTACATTTTTGCGCGTTCCTCTGCTTTGAGAACGATGCTCCTGTAATGCTCGTGAATCATGTTCATGTCAAACTCATATTCTTCTTCCAGCATGACGTCCTGTTCTTCCTTCGTGAAGTACTTCATCACGGGCAAGAAGAAATGCCTGTCTTCTTTTTCGATATGTGGAGGATAGAGACCGAGAAGAGATTTCATGCAGTCGATCACAATACTCACGGATTTCTCATCGCCCCCGGCGCAGGCCACATTAGCGTCCGCCATTTTTTTTGTAGTAGTCCTCCCGAACTCATGATCCGCAATCAAGTCGTTCATAATCTTTTCGTGCTCGGCAGATATAGATTTCTTTCTGAGGTCACGAAAAAGAATATCTTCCTCTTTCCCATGATGACATCTGTCGGCGTAGGTAGTGAAAAAATCAACCAGGGTGTCTACGGCCCCGGGATCTCCTTTACCGGTATCTTCAATCCGCAATAATTCCCGTTCCATGACTTTTATCATTCTTTCGATCAGCCTGTGTTCGATCATCAGAGGGCCTATCGGCATCATCTTTTTCATAGAATCTCCTATCGACAGATGTATTTACCCTATCGTTGCAAAAAGGCAGGGAATCCCTCAAAGCCTTTCAAGGCGATGAGATCTGATTAGGGCATTGGGGTTTTAGTATGGGGGGGGTTGAATAAAAACCCACAGAAAAACACAAACCGAGACACATA
>JBFLXP010000267.1:0-4652 GCA_040757315.1 Nitrospirota bacterium | reverse complement strand
TTCGTTCATTTTTTTCCTCTCGGAACCCCCCCCCCACCCCCACTTTGTTAATGGGGGGGTCGGCTGACTGCTGACTCCCGACTCCCGACTCCCGACTTCTGTTTCCTGATTTCCGCCTTCCGACTGCTTACTGCTTACTGCTGACTGCTTACTAATATGCGGTATCTTCTGCCAGATTTCTTCCGTGACAAAAGGCATGAAGGGATGGAGCAATTTGAGTGAAGTGTCGAGAACGAAGAGCAGACACCGTTTGACTCCCGGTGCCAAATCTCCGTTCGGAAGATCACACTTGGCCATTTCTATGTACCAGTCGCAGAATTCGTGCCATATGAACTGATAAATGCCGCCGGCCGCATCGTTAAATCTGTATTCCTCTAAAGCCGTGTTCGTTTCCTCGGCGACTGTTGCCAGGCGACTTAGTATCCACCTGCCGGCCAGAGTTTCAGAATCTGCCCAACGGTCTTCCGAGAGCCGCTTCTCGTCGCCCTCGATATTCATCATAATAAACCGCGCGGCATTCCAGAGCTTGTTTACAAAATGCCTGTATCCCTCCACTCTGTCTTCGGCGAACCTGACATCCCTGCCTTGCGCGGCGAACGCCGCCAGTGTGAACCGGAAAGCATCGGTGCCGTAACGGTCCATCATCGTTAGAGGATCTACCACGTTTCCTTTTGATTTAGACATCTTCTGTCCGTGGATATCTCTGACGAGAGCATGGATGTAAACGTCCCGGAACGGGACGTCCCCCATGAACTTCAGTCCCATCATGATCATACGGGCAACCCAAAAGAAGATGATATCAAAGCCGGTCACGAGGACGCTGGTGGGATAGAACTTTTTTAGATCCTCTGTCGAATCAGGCCAACCGAACGTCGAGAAAGGCCAGAGGGCCGACGAAAACCACGTATCCAGAACATCCTCATCCTGTTTCAGGACACAAGAGCCGCAGTGGGCGCAGGCCGCCGGCGTTTCCCGGGCAACATTAACGCCCTGCTTCGATCTGCAGAGATCATTCTTCATCTCCAGGCAATACCAGACAGGAATCCTATGGCCCCACCAGATCTGGCGTGAAATGCACCAATCCCTGATACTCTCCATCCATGAAAAATAAGTGTTCTCCCACGTCCTGGGGATGATCCTGATTTTTCCATCCTGCACAGCCCGAATCGCCTCCGAGGCGAGTGACCGGACCTTGACGTACCACTGGAGCGTCGAGAGGGGCTCCGTGATAGTCTTGCAGCGGTAGCAATGTCCGACGGAATGCCGGTGTGACTCCTCCTTCTCCATGAGACCAAGCTCCTTCAAATCGTCCCGAATCCGCTTTCGGCACTCATACCGGTCAAGACCGGCGTAGTGGTTTCCGGCAGCCTTTGTCATCCTTCCGTCGTCGCCGATTACCGTTATAAAACCAAGAGGCGGAGTCTGCCTTCTGGCAAGCGCCTCATCATTAAAATCGTGGGCAGGCGTGACCTTGACGGCACCCGTACCAAAAGACGGGTCGACAGCCGGATCGGAGACGATGGGAATACTCCTTCCCGTCAGGGGCAGGTCGACCCGTTTTCCGGCGAGTCCCTCGTATCGCTTATCCTCCGGATGTACGGCAACAGCCGTATCTCCGAGCATGGTCTCAGGCCTCGTCGTTGCCACGGTTATAAATCTTCGGCTCCCGTCCGCAAGCGGATATTTGATATAGGTCAGGTTCCCTTCCAACTCTTCATACTCCACTTCAAGATCGGAGAGAGCAGTATGACAGCGCGGGCACCAGTTAATAAGGCGGTTATCCCTGTAAATGAACCCCTCGTCGAAAAGCCTCACGAAAACTTCGCGCACCGCCCTTGAGAGCCCTTCATCAAGGGTAAACCGCTCTCTCGTCCAGTCGCAGGAGCCTCCCAGCCTTTTCAACTGGTGTATGATTCTTCCTCCGGATTCGGCTTTCCATTTCCAGACGCGCTCTATAAAGGCATCTCGGCCCATCTCATGCCTGTTCAGACCTTCAGCGGCAAGTTGCTTCTCGACGACGTTCTGCGTGGCGATTCCTGCGTGGTCCATTCCGGGCAGCCAGAGGACTTTGAATCCGGACATTCTTTTCCAGCGGGCGAGTATGTCCTGGAGGACACTGTTCAAGGCGTGTCCCATATGAAGAGAACCGGTCACATTCGGCGGAGGGATGACAAGAGAATAGGGTTCGCCGGCGCTTTCAGGGTCGGGAGTAAAAAAACCCTTATCTACCCAGAAAGCATACCAATTTTCTTCTATACCGTGAGGATTGAAACCCTTGTCTAAAATTCTGACCTTATCCTCTCTATTTCCTTGGTAATCATCGTCTCGGCAAGGTCAGGCACTGTTTCCCAGATCACCTTCTCGACCTCTTTGGAGAGGGATTCAAGAGAACCCTTGAGCATTTCTCTCAGCATCCGCTCCACAAGGTCTGGTGCGACTTCCCACAGGATTTTTTCAGCAGAGTCTTTTATGGAAGGCATGACTGAGGATAGAACGATCTCCCTCAAATCAAGTGCGGCAAGAGAAGAAGATATCCTTTCGTTCACGGCCTTTTCGAATATTTGCTTCAATTCGTCTTTTGACGGAAGTCCTCTCTCCGGAACCTCCATTCCCAGAGCCCCAGGTGTTTCCTTCTCAACGATGGGCATTGCAACCGCTTCCGCAGCTACAGGCTCTTCTGATATTTCTTCGGCAATCTCGAATAACTCTTCCGTACCGGCTTCGTCCGCTTCTTTCGGCCAGGCGGACGCCGCAGCTTCGGGTATCTCTTCGGCGGCCCAGAGGTCTTCCCCTAGGATAGACTCCTCCATATCGATAGCCTCAGCCTCAAAAGCTTCCAGCGCTTCTTCTCCCTGGGGAGCTTCGGCGACAGCGCCGACTGTCAAGACGGCATTGATCTTACTTATAAGTTCCTGCGACTCAAAAGGCTTGACGATATAGTCATCCGCCCTGACCTGACTTGCAAGTTCTTCGTCAATCGGCTCGAAAGCGCCGGTCAGAAGGATCACGGGAATATCGGCGGTCGCCGGATCCTGCTTTATCATCTCACAGAGCTGATAGCCGTTTATCTTCGGCATTTCGATGTCGGCAAGGATGACCTCAGGCCTGAACTCTGCTAAAGCAGCCAGAGCTTCTTCGCCGGTGCTTACCGATCTGATCTCGAAATCCTCCTCGGCAAGTATCAGCTCGACTACCTTCTGAATGGTGATGCTATCGTCAGCTAAAAGCAGTTTATGTGCCACACTCCACCTCTCGAATGTACTGAAAAAATTTTATTGGTAAGTACCGAAAAAGTCAAGGGATTTATCATACAGCTCTTTCTTGCTCAGTCCGTATGCCTCGGCGACCCTTCTCACGGCCTCCTTTCGTCCGAAACCTTTTTTCATCAAGGAGCTCACTTCCGTCAGTACGTCGTCGGGCGCAATCTTACCCCCGCTTTTCATCCCTTCTGTAATGATCACGTATTCCCCCATCGCAGGAGTGCTCTCAAGCCTGCTTATGATGACGGATATGCCGTCTCTGAAAACATCCTCATGGATTTTTGTTATCTCTTTGACGACGGCGGCTTTCCTCTCGCCAAAGAGGGAATTGATATCCCTCAGCGTCTCCAAAAGTCTGTGCGGCGCCTCATAGAAAATCAATGTCCTCACTTCTGCGGCCAGTTCCCTGAGCATCTTCCGGCGACGGCTCTTCCCTGAGGGAAGAAACCCGATGAAAGTGAATTCGTTCGCTGGCAGACCGGATACGGAAAGCGCCGCTATGCATGCGGATGGGCCGGGAACCGGGACGATGCGGACGTTCTCTTCTATGGCCTTACTGATCAGAACAAAGCCGGGGTCCGATATGCCGGGCGTTCCGGCGTCGGATATCAGAGCAACCGACTGACCGGAAGACAGCCGACGCATGACCTCTTCAGTCCTGACTTTCTCTTTCGCACTCCAGTAGCTGATCATCGGCTTGGCTATGCCATAGTAAGATAGCAATTTGAGCGAACGGCGGGTGTCCTCTGCAGCGATAATATCCACTTCTTTGAGCACCCGCAGCGCACGAAGGGTGATGTCTTCAAGATTTCCGATCGGGGTTGCAACGATGAAAAGAGTGCCTTTCACTCGACGTTCAGAAGCTTTCTCATACGTTTGTCGGCCCGGACAACCTCTTCAACATCATCGCCGGAAAGATCCCAGGAGTATCTCCCCTCAGAAGAGCGCTTCAATTTTATCTTGACGGGCTTCTTGGGTTTCACCTGCTGTATCTCAGGCTGCTTCCTGACCTGGAGGGGCTTGGTGTCTGCGGAATAAGCGAATTCCGTGTTGAAGAGCAGAAACAGCGCCGCTATCACAAAAGAAACGATCGTTTTCCTTATCATATGCGTTCAGACTCCTTAAGCGATTCTTTTATGAAAGGATTCAAGTGTCCGTGTAGTTGCTCAAAAATCATCAGTGTTATGAACTTCCCCAAAAGGCTGTCATTCCCGCAAGCGACGCGCGTCGGGAATCCAGCCGAAGCCGGAAAGATTCCGGACAAGCCGGAATGACAAACAACCTTATCCGTCATTCCCGCAGTCTTTTGAGCGGGAATCCAGTATTCTATAATTTCTGGATTCCGGGTCAAGCCCGGAATGACAGAAAACAAGAACCGGGCGATCCTTCATT
>JBFLXP010000266.1:0-4653 GCA_040757315.1 Nitrospirota bacterium | reverse complement strand
GAATCGCCCAGAATGTCAATGGGATTGAAGACCGAAGCAACAGGCGGAAGAAAGGACTTCAGTTTGTCGATGGTTTCTTTATGCAGCGTAACGAGTTGAAGGCCGGCCTTATCGCAGGCATCTGCAGCCAGAATCCCGGGGCCTCCCGAATTCGTGACGATCGCCAGATGAGCCCCAAGCGGCAGAGGTTGTGTTGCGAATGCGAGGGCAAAATTGAACAGTTCGCCGATTGTGTTCGCCCTGATGACGCCGCTCTGTTTGAAGGCGGCGTCAAAGGCGGCCTCGCGTCCCGCAAGAGCTCCTGTGTGGGAAGAGGCGGCCTTCGCTCCCGAACTGGTTATACCCGATTTCAGAATAATAAGGGGTTTTTTCTTTGATACCTCACTTGCCACCTCCATGAATTTCTTTCCGTCACCCACGCCCTCGATATAGCCCAGGATCACCTTTGTATCGTCGTCTTCAGCAAGCGCGGTCATGATGTCGGTATCGGTGATGTCGGCCTTGTTCCCCATACTGATGAATTTGGAAAAACCGATCTCATCCGGCAGTGCACGATCCAACACCGCGAGACAGAGGGCGCCTGACTGCGAAAAAAATCCGATCCCGCCTTCAGCCGGCATCCCCGCAGCAAAGGAGGCGTTCATTCTTGAATAGGTATCAATAACCCCGAGGCAATTCGGACCGATAAAACGAACGCTGGCTTCCTTCGCCCTGTCGATCAATTCGTGCTCGAGTCTTGCCCCTTCGACCCCACTTTCGCGAAAACCGGCGCTTATTATTATTGCGGCTCCCACCCTTTTTTTTCCGCACTCTTCGATCGCGGCGATAACATTTCGCGACGGTACCACCAGAACAGCAAGATCGACCGTCCCGGGGACATCGAGAAGCGAAGGATATGCCTTCACGCCAAGAATGTCTGCTGCATTCGGATTAACGGGATAGACGGCGCCCTTGTATCCATACTGCACGATATTTTTCAAGATGTCGAAGCCGACTTTTCCCGGCGTACGGGACGCGCCTATGATCGCAATCGACTGCGGATTAAAAAAAGAACCAAGCATACAGAGATATTATCGGAAGTGCGGTTCATTTTCAAGAAGAAAAGAATGTGGAAAAAAGAATCTCACATAAGGATATGGCTTCATTTCTGAAGCCGGATCACGGGTTAGCTCGATGAGGCTGAAGACGACGCGGAAGCCTCACTTACGAAGTTAGAGAAAACACTGCAGCCAGATGGAGGCACGTAGATAAACAAAGGTAGTTTATCCGGCTTTAGAAATTGAGCCATATCCTTATGATTTTCGGCACGTTGTTCTATAGTATTGCGGACAGATACGACAACGGAAAGATTTTCAGTGTCCCTGCAACAGCAGGGAAATCGCCTCGGTGCGTCTGCTCACGTTGAGTTTCCGGTATATGTTGTAAAGATGTGTCTTGACCGTCTTCTCGCTTATGAAAAGCCTGTCGGCAATCTCTTTATTGGTAAGTCCCCTGTAAATGAATTCGAGCAATTCCTTTTCTCTCTGGGAAAGAATCTCTGACAATTCTCTGTTGTTGAGGATGACGGATACACCACTGAAGGGTTTCGGTGAAACAAGAATAGACCAGAGAAATTCCTGCCACACGACATGCGTCTTTTTGATCTGTTTCGAAAATTCCTCAAAAACCATTGCGATGATATCCCTGCTGACCCAAATCTGGCCTTTCTGAACGGTGCTTATCGCCTTTTGCATTTCACGGGGGGAGATGTCGGATTTGATGAATCCCGCAAATTTCTGGTGTTTCACTTGTTCCAGGATTCTTTCCTTTGGGTGGTCACAAACCACCAGGAATCTCATATGCGAATCCATGCTCTGGGGAATGTCTATGTCATCTATGATCAAGATGTCGGACGGCCCGCGGAGAGCCCGATCAATTGTCGCCGGAAAAGTCGCCGATATGTTCTTGACGGAACGGAAGGTTTTCCTGGGGATTGTCCTGGAGACTACGGCTATCGATATGTTTTTTTTGTTTTTTCCCCTCATACCTTTCCCCATATTGATACACTATTCTTTGGCAAATGTAAAGTCTAAACCCGCCAAATCGACCCCACAGTTGCGTAGAATCATGATATCCGAAAGGGAGGGCGGCACGAGAAGCCTTTCGCAGCGATACCTTATGGCATCGGAAGCCACATCTGAATACGAAATGAGGATGCCACTTTCACTGAAGTCCTGTTTTCTCGACGTCATGCCCTAATCAAATCTCATCGCCTTGAAAGGCTTTGAGGGATGACCTCCCTTTTATGAGACGGTAGGGCGAGTCTGCCGAGAGCACATGAGGAGTGATTTATTGCGCCGGAGCAACTGCGAAGGCTTCTGATTTAAGACTTTTTGAAAGGATATATCGTGTGTGCATGGCAAGAAGGTCGGAGAGTTCGGAAACAAGCGAGACGGACGGCTTGATACGGCTCATCTTCATTAGGTCCCAGGTCAGCAAATCTGCATACAACTTCGCCGATGAGGGGGAGATTCTGTGCGGTGAATCGACCCCTTGTGCGCATTTCTCGCACATGACCGAGCCCTGTGCCAGATAGAAGGTGTGTCCTCTTTTGCCGCATCGGCCGCATGAGTTAACGCCCGGAGCAAACCCGACAAGCTGAAGCAGCCTTATCTTGTAAGATAGTGACAACAATGTCTCGTTTTGACCGGCAAGAAGCGCCAGCAATGTGTTGAGAAGTAACGAGTATGCCTTCCTGTTGACATCTCTTTCCGGCAGAAAGGAGACGGTCAGCTCAAGAATCTCCGATATTCTGAGAAAACAGGACAACCGTTCGCGCAACGGTTGAAAGGAATTGATTATATCCGACTGTGTCAGCCTTGGAAGAGAAGCATCTTCCTTTCCCCAGAACGATATCCCGGCTTGCGTCAGCGGTTCGAGACTGCTGCCGAAACAGCTCTTAAACTTGCGGGGACCCTTCGCGAAGACCTTCAATATACCGAAGTCCGGCGTCAAATAGGTGACGATCAGGTCTGCCTCGCCGTATGGGATGGTTCTGAGCACAATCCCTTCCGTCCTTCTCAGCATTACATAATATTTCCGAAATCTTCGGGTTTCAGGTTCTTGAGCCACTCCTCGAGTTCATCCGAACTTTTCTGTTCCAGTACGGCATCCTCGACGAATATAGGTGCATTTACTCTAAGCGCTACGGCTACGGCATCGCTCGGCCTCGAATCTACAAAGCTCTCTTTCTTGCCGTCATAAAGCGAAATAAGAGCATAGTATGTATTCTCCAATATTTGTGTGACGACGATCTTTGTTATTTTGACCTTCAGACTGTCGGTGATATTCCTGATGAGATCATGAGTGAGTGGTCTTGGGGTCTCAACCTTTCCCAGCGCCAGTGCGATCGAATCGGCCTCGGGCTTTCCGATCCATATGGGAAGAGTGCCATTGCCGTCGATTTCCTTGAGAAGAAGGATGTACATATTGCTGCGCGGATCGAAGAGCATGCCTTCGACTTTCATCTGAATCAACATCTACCGATAACCCAATTCCCGAAGCAACCGGATGTCATCTCTCCAGTTCTTCTTAACTTTTACCCACAATTCAAGGAATATTCTTGTGTTCAACAGCTTCTCGATATCGATTCGGGAAGCGATTCCGATTGATTTCAGCATCGTTCCGCCCTTCCCTATTATAATAGCTTTTTGCCCGTCTCTTTCAACATAAATGTTGCAACTGATCGATATGAGACCGTCTTCACGCTCGCTCCATTTCTGGATCTCGACCGCAACGGAATGAGGGAGTTCTTCTTCCGTCAGCTTCATGATCTTCTCCCGAATGATCTCGGCAACCATGAACCTCTCCAGTTGGTCGGTGACGAGGTCGTCGGGATAGAACTTCGGTCCCACGGGAAGGTAATCGAATATCCTCTTCATGAGCAGATCGATTCCGTCCTTCTTCAATGCAGAAACAGGAATGATTTCCCGAAAAAGACCGAACCCCTCATACTGCTCGATGACAGGCAGCAGATCAGGTTTCTTCACAGCGTCAATTTTGTTAATCAGAAGAAAAACGGGAACCCTGACTTTCTTGAGCAGTTCGATAATCGTTTTTTCACCGTCTCCCGGATGACGGGGCTCAACCATGAACAGCACGATGTCAACTTCCCCAAGCGCTTGCTTCGCCGTCGTCACCATCGCCTCGCCGAGCCTGTGCCTTGGCCGGTGAATCCCCGGCGTGTCAATAAAGACGATCTGTGCGTTGGGAAGAGTCTTAATGCCGATGATCTTATTCCGCGTCGTCTGCGGTCTGGGTGTCACAATCGCAATCTTTTCCCCAAGAACGGAATTCAGCAGGGTCGATTTCCCGACATTGGGACGTCCGATAATGGACACATATCCTGAACGGTATTCTTTTGATTCCTCGTTGTTCAATGAAAAATTCTCCTAAACCCGACCAATTCGCAAATGCATGGTGAAGAAGAGCAGATGCGGCATTGGAGCGGCTTTATCACGATTCTTATCGGGATACCTCGGAGGTTCCGATTCTTATCGGAACCGAGAATGAGCGATGGTGCCGCATCTGCTCTTCTCACGAAAAAATCGGCCACCGCATATGCTACGAAAGATCGCCTACTGCCTTTCGTATCCGCTCTATCCCTTTCCTGAT
>JBFLXP010000265.1:0-4676 GCA_040757315.1 Nitrospirota bacterium | reverse complement strand
CTTTTTTTGCCTTCTTTGATAAACTCTTCTTCACGGGTATAATTCTCCTTTCTCTCCTTGAGAGATTGTTTTTTGCCAATGAGAATTATACCCTGATTCATATTTACAGAATTGATGTTAACCTATCGCTTCCTGTAAGTTATGAATGGTATAAATGGGGCCACGATGGGAAAAAGAAACGGTAAGAAATATAAAACAACAAGCTTACTTATAGTCAGAGTTTTTCCAGCCATTGCACCCTCCTCGTTTTCTCTAAATTGCCCAATTTCGGCTAACGTACAAGGCCAAAAGAAGTGCGATAGTATTTAGATGTCAATCTCGTGGCCTGTTGTTAGATGAAGTCACCGACCTAAAAATATCCTCCCTCTCATCTTCTAAAATATCAGCTTTGCAATATAGGGTATCAAGCTATTACCTAAAAAGAATATTGACAATGCAAATAAAAGATCCAAGAAAATAGAAGAGCCCTTCAATAGACCAAATATTGATAAAATTAAAAAGCCATTAACATACAATATGCTCGCAGGTATTAAAATGAAACCCCATATCGTAAGGAAAAATTTAATTGCCCATCCAAATAAAGGAATACCGTAAATGTGATACAGGATCGTACCACTCCCCTCAGCTTGATGAGCATGACATACGCGCAAAGAGCGTGGTTCGGGCTTCCTACGCTTGCCGGCATAAAAATATTCTACCCTATCAGTGACAGCTTTTTTAAAACATCCCTGAATAGCGCAGATATCCCCTTTATTTCTGCCCAACAGTAATTGATACCCCTTTGGAAATCTGAGCGGAGAAAGAGAAAAGATATATAAACAGAAAAGCAAAAATAATAAGATCCAAAAAATACTTTTACCAGAGTAAAGCACTCGTGCGTCATTAGTAATACTCTGCACAAAACTAGTAGAATTATTATCAGTTTCTTTCATAACATTTATTTTTATGCGTATTCTATCTTTGCAAGCATTATATGACGACGGATAGGGCATGTCAAACTACGAGGGTATACATTTTGATGCGATTAGATTGGTTATATGGAAATGCATTCTATATAATATGCGTCACCGTACTATTATATAGAATATGCTTAATACGCATGCTTGATAATTCCGAGCGTTGTCTCGTGAGAGGATCATTAAGTCAAATTGCACCTCCTATGAAGACTGTCAAGCTTCCGATCCACTCATTTTTGAAAAGAAGAGTACGTGATAAAGGTTCTGGATTCCGGATCGAGTCCGGAATGACAGACAACCGACTTTGGAGCCCCCATATTCATATTGCATAAGCAATCCCCAGGCACCGTATGTTTGACTTACTGCCGTGCTCTTTTTAAAATGTCATATGCCGCAGATTAAGATCCTCCCTATCGACTTACGGAACAAGATAGCTGCCGGAGAAGTCATCGAAAGGCCTGCGTCTGTCGTCAAGGAGCTTATTGAGAATTCGATCGACGCCGGCAGCACGGATATTCGTGTGGATGTCCTTTACGGCGGGAAGCGCCTTATCAAAGTGTCGGATAACGGCGCGGGAATGGACAGAGAGGATGCCCTGCTCTGTTTCGAGAGGCACGCCACAAGCAAACTCGCTACAGAGCATGACCTCTTCGATATCAAGACCATGGGGTTCAGGGGCGAAGCTCTGTCCTCGATCGCATCTGTCGCAAAGATAAAACTCGTCACGGGCTTGAAAGGCAGCCCGGCAGGGGTTCAGGTCGAAGTAGATGGAGGAAAAATCGGTGAAATCAGGGATGCGCCGTCTGTCGGGACGTCTATCGAGGTGAGGGATCTTTTCTTTAATACGCCGGTCCGCAAGAAATTCCTGAAGGCGACGAGCACCGAACTCTTTCATATTATAGATACCGTTACTAAAAATGCCTTATCCTATCCCGGGATCGGGTTCAGACTGCTCTCCGACAACCACGAAACCATGCAGGTGCCCGTTTCCTCGGGGAGGAAAGAACGTATTTTGCAGATCTACGGAGAAGAGTTCCTTGCCGGATTGATGGAACTCAATGCCGGGATATCGGGAATAAAACTGGAAGCGTATATCTCGAAGGGCGAGAATTTCAGAAACTCACGGTCGCATCAGGTTATCTTTATCAACGGGCGACCTGTAAAAGACCAGTCAATTTCTTCGGCCATGTATAAAGCATATGAGGGAATACTTCCCCAGGGCAGGCACCCGATTTTTTTCTTATTCATGGAGATCGATCCGGCAAAGGTAGATGTTAATGTGCATCCGACGAAGCGGGAGGTCAGATTTCAGGATAGAGAATCAGTATATCGGTTTGTGCTGACCAGTGTCAGGGAAGTGATCAGGAAGGAGCGCGGAGAATATACGAAACAGTTTGCAACTCCACCTGCCCCCGATGTCCCGCCACCTCCATATGCGCACAACGTCAGGGACTGGAGCAGTACCTATAGAGATATTCCTGCATCGATGGTTGCAGAAGCTATGGAACTGGCATACAGGCCTATGCTCCCGCATCTTTATCTCGGGGAGACCTTCGTCGCCGTTTCGGGAAAAGGGGGCCTCACGCTCATCGACCACCACGCGGCCCATGAGAGGATACTCTACGAGAAATTTCTTAAAGGGTTGAACATCGGATCTCACAGGCTGCTCTTCCCCCGTCAGATTAAGCTTTCGGCGAAGGAATATACAGCCGTTATGGATAACCTTGACGTTGTCAGAGACTTCGGGATCGATATAGATGATTTCGGGTTCGACACGGTCATAGTTCGTTCTTTGCCCGATGCTTTAGAGCAGGCGGATATGCGCGGCATCCTGGCGGATGTCGCTTCCTCTGTCCTCGACGGCATCGCTCCGGGAAAGTCGTTGAAGGAGGAACTTGCCGCGCGGATCGCGTGCCATAGTTCCGTCCGGGGGAAAGAGATTCTTACTCAGGAGGGAGTGTCGCAGCTCATCGCGGACCTCGAACAGACTGAAAACCCCGATCAATGTCCTCACGGAAGACCGACTCGCATCTTCTTCTCCCTCGATGACCTGAAGAAGATGTTCAAAAGAAAGTGAAAAGTGGCGAAGCCCATGACGCCTTCTGACAAAAAAATACTCGTCCTCATCGGTCCGACGGGAGTCGGCAAGACCGGCGCTTCGATTCTCCTCGCAAAGATGCTGAATACAGAGATAATCAGCGCCGATTCCATGCAGATATACCGTCATATGGATATCGGCACAGCAAAGCCCACGGAACAGGAACGATCCGTTGTGAGGCATCATATGATAGACATTGTCGATCCCTGGGAATCCTTCAGCACAGGCAGATACATCGAGCGTGTCGTTCCTATTATTGAAAGCCTGCACGAAGAAGGAAAGATTCCTTTGATAGTCGGCGGAACGGGCCTTTACATAAAAGCCATGACTCGTGGGTTCTTCAGCGGACCTTCAGCCGACTGGGGGCTGCGGGAAAGGCTTCTGTCGATGGAAGAAGAGGAAAAGGGCTATCTTCACGCATGCCTGAAAGATATTGACCCGGAAGCAGCCGGGAAAATTACGCCGAATGATACCCGGAGGATCGTAAGGGCACTTGAGGTCTGCTTCAAGAGCGAGGGCAGCATGTCCGAAGTTCAGAAGAGGCATACAAAGCCTCTGCCTTACAGATTCATCAAGATAGGCCTGACGCGGGAGCGGAAGGAACTCTACCGGTTGATAGAAGAGCGGGTCGATGAGATGTTTCGGAATGGTTTGATAGAGGAAGTGGAAAAAATCCTTGCAATGATAGAAAAAGTTCGGCCCGGTTTCCCTCTGCCTTCCATGCAGGCCATTGGGTACAAGGAGATTGTCGGATATCTCCGGAGGGAAATCTCTCTGGAGGAAGCCGTTCACCTGATCAAGCGGGGAACGAAGCGATACGCCAAAAGGCAGTTCACCTGGTTCGGAAAGGAAGAGGGCATTCGGTGGTTCGACATTACGGGAATCCGGGAAAGCTCGGAGGTCGCTTCCCGTGTCAGCGCCGGTTCGGATGGTCTCTTTCCTCAATTGAAAGGTGAAGTCGAAACCCTTGCAATATTCGAGCGAAATACTATATGTTAGAAAGAAAAAAACAAAGGAGAACAGGGGATGGCGAATACCGGCAAAGGCCCGAACCTTCAGGACACGTATCTTAACGTTCTGAGGAAGGACAGGACACCAGTCGTGATATACCTTACGAACGGAGTCAGGCTGAAAGGCGTGATCAGGGGGTTTGACAACTTCGTGGTCCTCCTGAAGGAAAACACTTACGCACTTGTCTATAAGCATGCCATATCGACAATTGTGCCCGAGCGAGAGATAGAACTGGATATCGGAGTTGAGCCGCAGCGGTAGCCGTAATCCTTTTCCCACGGTCGACATAATTATTGAACTGGACCAGGGAATCGTTCTAATAAAAAGAAAGAACCCGCCTGAGGGGTGGGCACTGCCGGGCGGTTTTGTGGACTACGGAGAAAGTCTTGAATCCGCAGCGGCGCGGGAAGCGAAGGAAGAGACGGGGCTCGATATAGAACTGGTCAGGCAGTTTCACGCGTATTCCGATCCGGCGCGGGATCCCCGCCATCACACCATTACGGTAGTCTTTGTAGCAAAGGCCAAAGGCGCCGTGAAGGCCGGAGATGACGCGAAGGACGTAGGTGTGTTTCAGAAAGACAGCCTGCCGGAGCCGCTCGCTTTCGATCACG
>JBFLXP010000264.1:0-4680 GCA_040757315.1 Nitrospirota bacterium | reverse complement strand
TTTATCACTTTCTGCGCAAACAGGGAATCGATGTTCGGATGTGTTTCGGAGTGAATTATAAAAAGAATGCTGTCGGCATGGAAACGGCTGAAATGGAAGGTCATGCCTGGCTGCTCCTGAATGGAGATGCTTTCCTGGAACTGAAGCCGGAAATGCCAAGAAATTATACGATGACGTACTGTTTCCCGGGAGGACAAGAAGGTGTCAATGACTCTGCCGGATGAAGACAGGTTAACCCTGCTATGTGCGTGCGGCAATACCGGCATAGATAGACTGGAGCAGATCAAACATCTCGTTTCCCTGCCGTTGGGTTGGAACGCGCTCCTGAAGACCGCCGTTTCTTATGGCATCGCACCACTCTTCTATCACACTCTGAAATGCCTAACGGAGAACCATGCTATTCCGCATGAAGTCATGATTGAACTGAAGAGAAACTATATCGAGACTGCTGCCAGGAACATGTACCTTTATTCTGAATTAGCGAAGATTGCGAAATCTTTTCATGAGAAGGGCGTCGAAATCATTCTCTTGAAGGGCATTGCCCTTGCAAAATTCGTTTACCGAAACATCGGGTTAAGACCGATGACTGATATCGATCTTCTCGTAAAGCGCAATGACCTCACTCCAGCGATGGCAATCATGTCTCAACTGAACTTCGAGCCGCAGAAGCATGCTCTGTCGCAGCAATGGTACAGCAAGAGCCATTATCATCTGCCTCCTTACATGAACAGCGATAAGTCCATATCCATAGAGCTGCACTGGGATGTCACACAAGAATCGGTGGGGATAGATATCGATAAATGGTGGGAAAGAGCGAAAGAGACAAATCTTGACGGATATAAAGTGCTGCTGCCTTCTCCTGAAGACATGATCATTCATATCTGTCTGCATCTATGTAACCATGGGTATCCTTCAACAATGTTTCTGAAAGGGCTTCGAGATATTCTTGAGACGCTGAATTATTACAGGGATGAAATCAACTGGGAACTTCTTGAGAATGAAGTTTATGTTCACAGGATCCAAAAACCGGTCTTCACCATGCTGTACTTCCTTAAGAAACTCTATGGTTACCATGAAAAACCATTGGAAAACATCCTGTTTTCTAATGTTGATATGAGGTTATTAAAAATACTGGAGGAGAGAGCATTCATCGGGGATGATAGTATTTCTGCTATTCCGGCGGGATTGATCAAGGCTTTAGCGAGCGATACACTCTGTGCGAAAGCAAAAATATTGTTGCCGGTGGTGTTTCCTCCTGCGGAGGTTATGTCTCGACGGCATCCTGACTGTTCCTATCTTTTCAAGATGCGTTTTTATTTGCTCCGCCCGCTCAGATTGTGTCTGAAGTACGGGAAATCGGCAATATCAATGTATCGGCTGAAAACCTGAATATAACAAGAGTGCAGGTAATGATTGAATTGCGGGATATAAAGAAAACCTTTGTTGAGCGGTCGCTGGGATCTCTTATGCTGCGCAAGAAGAAAAAGCGGATTGAAGCGCTGAACGGCGTCTCACTGACAATACGCTCGGGCGAGATATTCGGACTTCTGGGTCCTAACGGCGCCGGGAAAACGACGCTGATCAAGATCCTCGCCACACTGATACTCCCGGACAGCGGACAGGGGAACGTCTGCGGATTCGATATTCTGGGGCAGTCAAAGCAGGTCCGCCGGATGATCGGATTGGTGAATACCAGTGAAAGGAGCTTTTATTGGCGACTCACCGGAAGACAGAACCTTAACTTTTTTGCCGCACTCTATGATATCGGCGGACGTTACGGCAGAAATCGTGTAGAGGAACTGCTGAAGTTCGCAGGGCTGAAGGAGAGCGCAGACAGACCTTTCATGAAGTACTCTTCGGGGCAGAAACAGCGTCTTGCCGTAGCACGAGCCCTTCTTGCGGCGCCGGAGGTCCTTTTAATGGACGAACCCACCAATAGTCTGGATCCGATCGCCGCGTCGGAAATACGTCAATTTGTCAAAGACGATCTTGTCGCACGCCGCGGCAGGACCGTACTCTGGTGTACACACAACCTTAAAGAGGCTCAAGAAATGTGCGGTCGCTTTTCCATTATCGACCACGGAAACGTGATTGCTTCCGGCACACTTTTGGATTTGAAAACACTGAGCGCGGGAGAAAGTTCATACAGATTGAGAGTCGACTCTCTGCCGCTCGAGTCATTGAAAAAGATTCAAATTCATCCTTCAGCCGTCTCTCATAATAACGGATTTACTGATTTTGAGGTCCGGGAAAGGGAGGAAAATATCGCCTCTCTGGTGAAGCATCTCACAGAAAATAATATTAAGGTTTATAGTTGCTATCAGAAAGAGATCGAACTCCAGGAAATATTCGGGAGACTGATTCACCGTGAACATTAGCCTGTTGAACAAGCCTCTTTCATTCGTTAAACGCGACTTTCTCATCGATATAAGCTATCGCATCGGGTTCATTTTGCAGTTCGGCGGAATCTTTGTGTCAACGCTCATGTTTTTCTTCCTTTCCCGGCTGGTCGGCACAGGAATGGCGAATCAAATGGAACCGTATGGAGGCAACTATTTCTCCTTCGTGCTTATCGGCATCGCCTTTGAAGATTATTTATCGGTCTCTCTTGGAAGTTTTGCCAGTCAGATACGCAGCGCACAGGTGATGGGCACCCTGGAGGCATTGTTGGTTACCCCCACATCAGCATCCATGCTACTATTTTCATCCACATTGTACAATTTTTTCTTTACTTCCTTCAGAATTGTGCTCTACCTTTTCATGGGAATTATTGTTTTCGGGGTAACTCTTAATGTTACGAGTCTCGCTGCATTTTCCTTAATAATGGTCTTAACCATTCTATCTTTTTTGGGAATCGGACTTCTCTCGGCAGCCTTCATCATAGCTTTTAAGCAGGGAAGCCCCGTCAGTTGGGTCATGGGTTCGGCCTCGGGATTGCTCGGAGGTGTTTTTTATCCCGTCAGTGTCCTTCCGCCATGGCTGTCACCATTTGCCGACCTTCTCCCGATAACACACGCTCTTGAGGCGATGCGCCGGGTGTTATTGACGGGCGCCTCTCTCGATGCGGTTTACAATGAGATATTGATACTTGCGGGTTTCGTGATACTACTTCTCCCTTCCGGTCTTCTTGCATTCGGATATGGATTGAAACTGGCCCGGAAGGAAGGGAGCCTGATCCAGTATTAGCAACTATTACAACAATGTACTTTTGCAGTCAGTGCAATGAGCCCGGATGCTTTCCGGATAACGAAGCAAATTCTCAGCGACTGAGCTTGCCGTCCGCTGTGCCGGATAAGCCGAGACGGACGTCTCAATTGCTTTGAAACTTAAAATATCTCATAATTGTATCCAATAGAAACACTTACTACACATATTGCCAACTTTAGTTGTATTTCGTAGTCAAACTTTTTTTTAGAGAAATTCAAACTGCTGTCGTATTGACAACAGTCGGAATTCCTGTATGCTTAATACCAGCGGGGGGGATGTGATAAACGTTTTTATTCTCACCTTTTGCAGGAACCTGGATCTGTTCTACGGGACAGAACTGATATTCAAGACCTTGCGGGTCGGTTTCCCCAATGCAAGGGTAACAGTTGTAGACAACGCCAGCCTGCCTGAAGTGAGGCCTGAAATTGCTTTGCTGGCAAGGCAAAACGATTGCATATTCCGGCAACTTGAAAACCCCGGCATACAGCATCATGATTTTTTACAGGGCACCCTTCGCACGGCGGCTGATGACTCGAAAATTGATGGTCCGGTCGTGTTCCTGGATCCGGATATCTGTTTGTGGGACTCCTGCGAAGATTTCAGCTTTGAAGGGCTTGTGGCGGGAAAAGCAGTTGGCAAATTTTATTGCTCTGTTACCCATACCATAACGATGCCGAGGCTTCATACGTCGTTCCTGTGGATTCCTGATGCGGGAAACCTGCAGCAAGAAATATGGAAAATCAAGGCTGCATATTTCGATTTTGAGCCTTTTATTCCCTCTTCCTTCAGAATTGACTCCACCTGGTACAGGTTTGATACGGGTGCAAGTCTTTATGCCGCAATTCCACATACGGTTTCATATTTCACGGAAGAGCATTTCAGGTGTTATGACCATCTTTTCTGCGGTTCACATTTGGACTGGATTTATTCTCTGTACGATAAGAGTTCACAAAAAATGATGTCGGAAATTCATGATAATGCTAAGGCAGGAAATCTGAAGGCATTGAAGGGTGTCTGGAGATATCAGCACAATGTCTGGGAAAAGAGCTTTCCTGTGATTCCGTAGAAGAAAGGAGGTGAATGAAATGAAAGAAGAGAAGATTCCTTATGATCAGCCAAAAATCCTGGCCTCATATCAGAAGGAGGAACTGGAGGCGATCATTCGTCCCCATGGTGATGACTGTACCGGAGGAGCTTGCGGCACACCCGAGCAGTCCGGTGGCGGTTGCGGCTGCGGCTGCGGCGGCGCTATTCCGTAGCTTTTGTTCCGTCACTGCTGACAGAGTATCTCAATAAGGCTTCCGCATATACGGATGTATGAGCTCACTTACTCAGAAAAGTAAGACAGGTGAGTTTTGTGTTTTTCCACCCATAGGCCATTTTGTCCTCCAATGGCATATAACAGAGCGGTGCAACCGCCGTTGTGCGCATTGTTATCAGGAAGGCGCAGCATCCGATGAACTGCAATTTCAC
>JBFLXP010000263.1:0-4693 GCA_040757315.1 Nitrospirota bacterium | reverse complement strand
CCCCCGGCGATTTCTTTCGCGAACTCGGCAATCTCACCGATCGATTTTGTGATTTTTCTTGTCTGGTAAAGACCGATAATGATGGCGATGATTAAGGCGGCAAGGGATGCGATGATGATCCTCAGTCTGATCGCACCCATCGCGGTCTCCACCTCCTGAAGCGGCAGGGACAAACGGAGGAACCTTTTGTCAGGACCTTCGCCCACGGTGATGGCAAGATAGAATAGATTCTTCTTCAGTGTGTTGCTGAACCTGATGGAATGGCCGGTGCCGCTGATGTCGGCGTCTCTGATCTCCGGCCTGTCTGCGTGATTTTCCATAAGTTCCGAAGGTTCGTCGGAATCTCCTAAAACCTTGCCGGTGCTGTCAACGATGGTCACCCGTGCTCCTGTGATCTGCTTGTATTTCCTGCAGAAATTGTCGAGGGCGGCTGGGGAAGAAGGGAGGCCGTCGGCGATCAGCCGGGCCTGCTTGGTCAGGCTTTCGCGGAGATTGGCGACGTAGTTTTCCCTTACGGAGTCAGAAAGATAGAGTTCAAGAGCAACGAGCAGAAGAGGGGCGATGATAATATAGGTGAGCAGTATCCTTCTGAACAGACGCCGCTTCATTTATTGCCATCGAACAAATATCCGATACCACGCAAGGTTTTAATGTACTTAGGCTTGGAAGGGGCCGGCTCGATCTGCGCCCTCAACCGCCTTATGTGAACGTCGACGGTTCTCGGTTCAACAAACGCTTCATCGCGCCATACCGCGTCGAGCAGTTGATCACGGCTGAATACTTTTCCCCTGCGCTCCGCAAGGAAGAGAAGGAGTTTGAACTCTGTGGCGCTGAGCTTAATCGGCTTGCCTTGCAGCGAGACCGTGTACCGCTCGCGGTCTATCTCAAGGTCATCTATTTTCAGAATTTTTTCTGTTACCGGCTTCTCCGACACCCTCCTGAGGACTGCTTTTACCCTTGCGACGAGTTCGCGCGGACTAAAGGGCTTCGTCATATAATCGTCGGCTCCCATCTCAAGGCCGATGATCCTGTCGACTTCTTCTCCTTTTGCCGTCAGCATGATTATCGGCAGGCTCGCCGTCTTCGGGTCACTCCGCACAATACGGCAGATTTCCACCCCTTGAATTCCCGGAAGCATGAGGTCAAGTATTACAAGGTCATATTTGTCCTTCCTGATTTTTGCGAGGCCGGCCTCACCGTCGAACGCTGAATCCACTGCAAAGCCTTCTTTTTTGAGATTATAGGAGATAAGCTCGACAAGGTCGGCCTCGTCTTCAACAACAAGGATGTGCTTCGACAATTCCACAATATACTTATAGCATTATTGTCTCAACCTCTGCAACCAGGACAGGATCATTTTGTTGACTTTAAGGGCGATTTTTTTTATCCTAATGTACCTTCGCGAGGTATGTAATGAAAATTTTTCCCAAAGAAACCGATTTCTTTTTGATTTTCGAAAAAGCGGCAGCCAATGTCACTCATGCGGCCACGCTCCTTGTCGGGATTATGGAACATTTCTCGAACCTGGACGCGTGGGCAAGAGAAGTCCACGAACTTGAGCAGGAGGGAGATGTCTATACACACGATATCATCCGGAAACTCAACAAGACCTTTGTCACTCCCATCGACAGGGAAGATATCCATGCCCTTGCGTCATCATTGGATGATATTGTGGATCTGATCTGGGGGGCCGCCGACAGGCTCACCGTATTTAAATTGAAAGAGTCTACGAAGTGGGCAATCACTATGGCGAAGGATCTTCTGACCACGGTCGAGCATGTAGAGAAGGCGATAAAAAAACTGAAGGAAAAGAATTATGCCCATATTCAGGAATACTGTATTGAGATCAACAAGCTCGAAAACAGATTAGACAGAGGGTTCAGGGACGCTCTTGGCCACCTCTTTGAGGAAATACAAGACCCTATTCTTGTTATTAAATGGAAAGAGATCTATGAACATCTTGAGAACGCGTCTGATAAGTGCGAGGACGTAGCCAATATTCTTGAAGCCATAGTTCTCAAAAATGCCTGAGTCATTTTTCCTGCTCCTTTGCGTTATAGCTCTTGCGATTGTTTTTGATTTTATAAACGGTTTCCACGATACGGCGAATGCGATCGCGACGTCGGTTTCAACGCGGGTTTTGTCGCCAAAAATGGCTGTGCTGATGGCGGCTGGGTTGAACATGCTGGGAGCCTTTTCGGGTACTGCCGTCGCTAAGACTGTCGGAGTGGGACTTGTGGACGCGGCAACGATAACTCAAATAACCGTCATCTCCGCTCTTATTGCGGCTATCGTGTGGGATCTGATAACCTGGTATTTTGGACTTCCCACGTCATCAAGCCATGCGATACTTTCCGGTATCGTGGGTGCGGGAATCGCTACTTCGGGCGTGAGCGTTGTTATATCCAAGGGTGTGTATAAAGTTTTTTTGGGTCTGATTCTCTCTCCGCTGATCGGGTTTGTATTAAGCATCCTTCTCATGTATTTCCTCTTGTGGCTGTTCAAGAAATCTACGCCGACTTTAGTGAGCAATCTGTTCGGAAGGCTTCAGCTTCTGTCGGCGGCTTACATGGCTTTCAGCCATGGCAACAATGACGCCCAAAAAACGATGGGTATCATAACGATGGCACTCGTAAGCTATTATCATCTCCAGGATTTCCATGTTCCCGCCTGGACAATCATAATCTGCGCGACGGCAATGGCATGCGGCACCGCGGCCGGAGGATGGAGGATAATAAAGACTCTCGGGGTAAGACTTGTCCAGCTTAGGCCCATTCACGGTTTTGCTGCCGAAACCGCGGCAGCGACGGTGATCGAGGTTGCATCACGAATAGGACTTCCTCTTTCAACAACACATGTCATATCATCCACAATTATGGGTGTCGGGGCATCAAAGAGGTTTTCAGCGGTCAGATGGGGAATAGGAGGGAATATTGTTCTTGCATGGATCCTGACGATTCCGGCCTGCCTGATTATCGCATGGGTAATCTGCAAGGTACTGCATCTGGTTTTGGGGTAACCTGCGGAAGGTTTATTGCCGTCCAAGGCAAACGACGCAGAGATATGGCGCAATTTCTGAAGCCAGATAAACTACCTTTGATTATGTGCATATCTTCATCTGACTATAATGTCTTCACTCAGTTCATAAGTGAGGCCTCCGCTTCGTCTTCAGCCTCATCGAGACAACTCGTGATCTGGCTTCAGAAATTGAGCCATATCCCCTGACTTCCAGCACGTTATTTGTGCTGTTGCGGGTCAACTGCCTTCCAGGACCTCTCTTACAGCCTTCTCCGGAACTCCTTTTTCTATCCGCACGATTCCTATTCTCTCAGGCAGAATGAATGCCAGTTCGCCTGCAACCGCTTTCTTATCGAGCTGCATTGAGAGAACAATGCTGTGGACCTTTATGTCTGCAGGTTTTTCTGTGGCAAGACCGTAAGATTCAATGAGGGCTTTGATCCTGATAACATGGTCTTTGTCGATAAGACCGAGCGTTTCCGAGAGACGTGCTTCGAGATACATCCCGACAGCGACCGCCTCCCCGTGAAGAAATTTCTTGTACCTGGTGACCGTCTCCACTGCATGGCCTATTGTGTGCCCGTAATTAAGTATGGCCCTGAGGCCGGATTCTCTCTCGTCCTTTGAAACAACCTCCGCTTTGATCTCGCAGGAGCGTTTGATGATATGTATCATGGCATCACGATCGAGATTCAGGATTCTTTCTCTTTCGTTCTCAAGGAATGAGAACAGGGTTTCGTCATAAATTACGCCGTATTTGATCACCTCGGCAAGACCGGCCGTCAATTCCCGCCGAGGAAGAGTTGTCAAGGTTTCGACATCTATCCACACCAGACTCGGCTGCCAAAACGTCCCGATCATATTTTTCCCAAGTTCGTGGTCCACTCCCGTCTTGCCTCCGACGGAACTGTCGACTTGAGCAAGCAAGGTTGTCGGTAGCTGGGCGTATGCGATTCCTCTCATATACGTAGAAGCGGCGAATCCCGTTATGTCTCCCACCACTCCGCCTCCAAGAGCAAGGAGTGCGGATTTCCTGTCGAGCCTGTATTTAAGAAGATCGTCATATATCTGTTTCAACGTGTCGAGGTGTTTATATTCCTCGCCGTCCGGAATGGTTACCGTCAGGACGTCAAACCCCGACTCTTTCAATACGGCAAGAACGCGTTCTCCGTAAAGAGGAAAGACGGTCGGGTTACTCACGACCGCGAGCCTCGGACTGAGATTCAAGTGCTTGAGATTCTCTCCCAGACCTTCGAGGATGTCGGAACCTATCGCTATATCGTAGCTTCTCTCGCCGAGTTCAATTCTTATTGTTTCCATCTCGTTCCTGTCCTTATTATCTCTATTATCTCCTCCGCGATCTGGAGAGGGGTCTTGCCCTCCGTGTCGATCATCACATCCGCCTTCTCATAAAAAGGCCTTCTGAAATTCAAGAGATCACGGATTATCGCGAGAGGATCTTTGACCCGGAGCAGCGGCCTTTCGTCGTTTCCGTTTGTCCTTTCAAGGATCGTCTCAGGCTTTGCCAGGAGACATATGATGATGCCGTGAGCCCTTAATGCGTCCATGTTTTCATGCCTCAGGACTGCTCCGCCGCCGGTTGCGATGACGACGTTCTTATTCTCGGAGATTGCCTTTATCGCTTCCGTCTCCATCTCTCTGAAGCTCTGCTCGC
>JBFLXP010000262.1:0-4722 GCA_040757315.1 Nitrospirota bacterium | reverse complement strand
GCCTCCTGCCGCAGATCCTTTGATATTCATCGTGGGACCGCCGGACGGCTGGCGGATACAGGCGGTGACTTTTTTGCCCCGTTTGCCGATTCCCTGAAGAAGCCCCATTGTCGTAGTAGATTTTCCCTCGCCGAGAGGGGTTGGAGTGATCGCCGTCACCTCTATGAATTTACCGTCGGGATTGTCCTTAAGCCTGTCCAGGACCTGTGCATAATTCACTTTGGCGATATAATGCCCGTGCGGCAGAAGCTCATCGTTGGTAATTCCCAATTCCTCAGCCAACTGCCGTGAGGTCTTCATATTCTTCTCTGCGGCCTCTGCAATCTCCCAGTCTGCGTGTTTCGTTGGATCAAGCGGCATAGGAAAAATCCTCCTTTGTGAAAGAAATATGAAATGAATGAAGAAAACAAAGGAGACAGCAGGGCAATGATGCTCCGTACTCTGTCTCCCGTATCCGTTAGTGCAATCAGTAACTGATAAGAGCGCTCAGGAACTTGTCGTTCATCCGCCGGAGGTTCTTGCTCATCACAATGGCTATCTTCTTGACAATTGCCAGTGCGAGAGCACAGTCGTCCGTCATCATTTTTTCGAACTCTTCTTTCGGAATGAGCAAGAGATCCGTATCGTCCAGCGCCACTGCAGATGCAACATGCTGTCTGTTTTCAAGGATCGAGAGCTCTCCGAAAAAATGGCCCGCGGGGAGGACGACAAGAGTCTGCCTCCATCCGTCGGCAGTGACCCTGGATATCTCGATCTTGCCGGCTGCTATAAGCCAGAGTCCGCTCGTGGAGTCGGATTCCTTGAACAGCGATTCCCCTTTCTTGACCGACACCTGCTTGATGATCTTCGCTATTCTGTTCAGCCCGGCTTTGTCGATTTCCTCCAGTAAAACCTGCTGCTTCAACACATCTGTTTTAACCATGATGAATCCTCCTCATGCTGCTGTGTCGAATGCTTCGTCTCACTAAAAAATACTAACCACGCACTTTTCGCTCTATTCTCACAGCGCAGACCTTGAATTCCGGAATCTTGGCGATAGGATCGAGAGCGCTGTTCGTCAGCATGTTGGCGGCTGCCTCCCGGAAATGAAAAGGTATGAAGACAGTTCCTCGCAACGGACGCTCCGAAATGCGCGCCTGAACCTCTATAGAGCCTCTCCTCGACGAGACCGCCACGGTTTCGTCGAGGAGAATTCCGAGCGCCGCCGCGTCTTCCGGATGTATTTCAATGTACGCTGCCGGCGAAACTGCGTTTATCGCTTCGTTCCGTCTCGTCATCGATCCTGTATGATACTGGAAAAGCTGTCTTCCTGTCGAGAGCAAAAACGGGTATTCCGTGTCCGGAAGTTCCTCGGACGGCCTGTATTCTACAACCGTGAAGGCGGCTTTTCCCCTCGGGAAGCCGCCCTTGAACAGATAAGGGGTGCCCGGATGATCCAGAGTAGGGCAGGGCCATTGGAGGCCCGTCCGCGCGATCCTGCCATATGTGATGCCGGCGACAGCAGGCCAGAGCCTCCCGGCTTCGTGGAATATATCTTCAACGAGACTGTAATCCATGCCGTATCCAAGCCTCTTGGCGAGTTCTATGATTATATAGGAATCTTCCTTTGCGTCTCCGGGCGGCTGCACCGCCTTTCTCACCCTCTGAACTCTCCGCGATGTGTCGGTGAATGTGCCGTCCTTTTCTGCAAAGCAGGCGGCCGGAAGCACCACGTCGGCGAATTCTGCGGTTTCGGTCAGGAATATGTCCTGGACGACGAGAAAATCGAGCTTCCTCAAAGCCTCGGAAGTATGCTTAATGTCGGGGTCGCTCATCACCGGATTTTCTCCCATGATATACATTGCTCTGAGATTTCCCTCATGAGCTGCGTGTATCATCTCAGTCGCGGTCAGACCTTCCTTGTCCGGCAGTCTTGTTTTCCATGACATTTGGAACTTTGACCTAACACCGGGCATCGTGACCGGCTGATATCCCGGATAGAAGTTCGGGATGCAACCCATGTCAGTAGCTCCCTGCACATTATTCTGTCCCCTGAGCGGGTTAACTCCCGTGCTCTCTCTTCCGAGGTTGCCTGTCATCAGAGCGAGATTTGCGATTGCGTAAACGTTCTCCGTGCCATGTGTATGCTGGGTAATGCCCATTGTGTAATAGATCCCGGGCCGGACCGCATTACCATAAATATGTGCAGCCCTGATGATATCATTCCTAGGTACACCCGATATGCGCTCGCCAACCTCGGGCGAATATTCTTCGAGGGATTCTCTAAGCGATTCAAACCCTTCGGTACGCGTTTCGATGAATTTCCTGTCGGTGAGGTCCTCTTTCAGGATAACGTGCATAATGGAATTCAAGAGGGCAACGTCTGTTCCCGGCCTGTGCTGAAGCCACAGATTTGCAAACCTGACGAGATCGATCCTGCGCGGGTCGGCGACAATAAGTTCCGCGCCTTTCCGTACCGCTTTTTTCATTTTGAGACCTATGATAGGATGTGCTTCCGTCGTGTTAGAGCCGATGACAAAAATGGCGTCGTGGTTCTCGATCTCGGAAATCGAATTAGTCATGGCGCCCGAGCCGAAGACTGTGGCCAGACCGGCCAATGAGGCGCTGTGTCAGTAGCGTGCGCAGTGGTCGACGTTGTTTGTGCCGATGGCGGCCCTCATGAACTTCTGGAAAAGGTAGTTCTCCTCGTTCGTACAGCGTGCCGACGAAAGTCCGCCGATAGAATCGGGGCCATGTCTTTCCTTGACCTCCTTCAACCTGGAGGCAATATGGTCAAGAGCTTCGTCCCAGGAAACCTCCTTGAAGAGTGAAGAATTCCCTGTTCCGAGTTCCCTGTTCTGTCTCTCTGTTAACTCTGAACTCCGAACTCTGAACTTTGAACTTGTTTTTGGAGCCACCCGGATCAGCGGTCTCGTGAGTCTGTCGGGGCTGTTGATGAATTTGTAGCCGAATCTTCCCTTGGGGCAGAGCCACCCTTCATTGAGCGTGCCCGGCTTTGAGGATATTCGTACCACTTCGTTGCGCCTTACGTGAAGAGTTATGTTACATCCACAGCCGCAATACGGACAGACCGTATCAACTTCCGTGAAATTCTGTCTGCCTTTCTGAGCCCACATTTTACCTGTAAGAGCGCCTGTAGGGCAGACAGCGACACACTGTCCGCAGAATTCACAGTTCAGATCCCTGTCAAAGGGCGGACAGATTTTGGTCTGCAATCCTCTGTGCGCAAAATCAATTGCGCCGACGCCCTGTACTTCGTCGCAGATCCTCACACATTGTCCGCAGAGGATGCATTTCTCCATATCCCTTGACACAAATGGATTACCGTCCTTCTTAGGGTACGATCTTCTTTCGCCGAGGAACCTGTTTTCTCTTATCCCGTAAAAATAGGCAAGTTCCTGGAGCTTGCAGTCGCCCGCTCTTTCACAGACTATGCAGTCGGTGGGATGGTCGGAAAGAAGCAGTTCAAGGGTCATTCTTCGCAGGCTTTCCAGTTGAGGGCTGGATGTCGTTACTTCCATTCCGTCACGGGCGAAAGTGGTACAGGAAGTGACAGGCTTCGGATTTCCCTTGACCTGTACGATACAGAGTCTGCATCCGCCAAAGGGCAAGAGCGCGGGATGGTGGCAGAGGGTCGGGATGGGAACGTCAAGCTTACGGACCGCGTCAAGGATCGTCGACAACTTTCTGACCGTCACCTTCTGTCCGTCAATTTTCAGCGTTACCATGATTGTCCTGTCTTCAAACTCTCAACTTTCAACATCTAACTCTTACTATTGATTCCTGCATAACTAATGACCTATGCAATTTCCCCCCTTAATCTGTCACTCCCGCTTGTCGGGAGTCCTTCTGAAGAAAGATTCCGGGCAAGCCGGAATGACAAAAATAGGACATTACTTTTGCATCTTTCAATAATTAGCGTATCTGTATAAGGTTGTCTTTTGTCATTGTCCGGCTTGACCGGACAATCCAGAGTAAAAAGGCTGGATTCCCCGATCATGTCGGGGAATGACGGACAGCTAATGCTTAGTTTACATACAGCCACTGATTACGCCTTCATTATCGACTTAAACTTGCATGCGTCGAAGCAGGTTCCGCATTTGATGCAGAGCGAAGGATCGATCTTGTGAGGGCTTTTCCTCACCCCCCGGATCGCATCGGCGGGACACACCTTTTTGCATGCGCCGCAGCCCTTGCAGACGTCTTCCAGGATTGAGTAGGTGATCAGATCCCTGCAGACAGCAGCGGGGCATCTCTTCTCTTTGATATGAGCCTCGTACTCGTGACGAAAATACTTCAGGGTGCTCAGCACCGGATTAGGCGCGGTCATGCCCAGTCCGCAGAGAGACGTGGAGCGAATATACCGTCCAAGTTCCTCGAGCAGGGCGATGTCGCCGTCTTTTCCGTTCCCGGATGTTATCCTCTCCAATATTTCGAGCATCCTTTTCGTCCCGATTCTGCAGGGTGTGCATTTGCCGCACGACTCGGCCTGAGTGAATTCGAGAAAGAATTTGGCGGTATTCACCATGCAACTCGACTCATCGAGAACGACCATCCCCCCAGAGCCCATGATCGAACCGACCTCTGCAAGAGATTCGTAATCAACCGCTATGTCAAGGTGCTCTGCCGGTATGCAGCCGCCGGAAGGGCCGCCCGTCTGAATTGCCTTGAAGGTTTTTCCACCTTCGATGCCGCCACCGATGTCATAGATAATATGCCTGA
>JBFLXP010000261.1:0-4731 GCA_040757315.1 Nitrospirota bacterium | reverse complement strand
ACGGAAAGGAAGGTCTTTAAGGATGGTCTACAATCTCAACAAACTGCTTCGCTCACTAAAGGCCGGCTCCAAGTGCAACGCTTTCGGTCCCCACAGAATCGGTTCTTTTTCCCCGACGCCAACAACTGGGACTGGTATATGATAATAGAATAATCATCCCCACAGCCTTAGTGGATGCTCCAATAATAGAGGGAGTGGACATGGGAAAACTATCACGGGGTGCATGTCGTATTTCACAATCACCTTTGCCAGGCGAAGGTGGGAACTGTATCATTGAAGCACATAATCTTGCAGAGTTCGGATGGTGGCAGCCACAGAGCTTTTTCAGCATGCTTGAAATACTGGATAAAGGCACTTCTATCTATGTCTTCTATAACGGGAAGAAATATATCTACAAAGTGAAAGAGAAAACGCACAAAAGTGTGAATGATCCAAGACTCTATGATATTACACCTGGAGAACGGTTAACCCTTTTGACCTGTGTTTCAACATGGTCACCTACTATCTACACGAACAGACGGACTGTAATTGTTGCCTATCCGCAATAGGGGTTAGTGTTTCATTCAAATGGTAATTTTCAAGTTGAATCAAATTCTATTCTGAAGATTATCAAATGTACTGTGCCTCTGACGAAGGCTGTCCGAGGCGTTGACTTGATGAAGTAAGTGAGAAAATCTCAGCGTGCCTTAAAACGTTTGCTCGTAGGTGTAGTCATTAAACTCTTTCGTCATGAAGTCTGCTATAATTTCGAATGATCGAGAAGCTTCCCCGAAAGCTCTCCTGGAAAGATAAGATCGACCCTGCCTTTGACAAGATCATAAAGAGCTATATACAGTTCATTGGCCTTGCGGGACTCCCTGCCATTATTCTGATAGTCATATTACAGCTTGTTGACACAGCACCAAAAAAACAAAAATGATAAAATAGGCCATGAGATATACGCAATACTTCCTGTTCATAAAGAGTCGTCCAGACAGAGCAGCCATCAAAGAGGAGTGGATTCTGGAAACAGTGAATAATCCTTTCAAGCAGGAAGTGCAGTCTGACGGAAGAATAAGAAAATGGAAATCTATAGAAGAAACCGGAAAATATTTGAGAGTAATCCTATTAGAGGACGGAGAAACTGTTCATAATGCTTTCTTTGATAGAAGCTTTAAGGAGGGAGAGAAATGAAAATTCGGTACTTCTCAGATACAGATACAGCCTTGATTGAATTTTCTAATGTTGCTGTTGTTGAGACAAAGGAAATATCCGAGAACCTTTACATTGACTTGGATGAAAAGGGCAATCTTGTAAGCATGACCATCGAACATGCGAGAGAGAAAGCGGGTATTTCTGAAATTTCTTTTCTGCAAATGGAGAAGACAAACGCCTGATCCGGTAAGGGACGTTAGCTAACTGTCCCTCCCAATTGACCGGGTTCCTGAAAATCCTTTAAAATCAAGCATGCCGGAGTGGCGGAATTGGCAGACGCAAGGGACTTAAAATCCCTCGTCCCCAAAGGGCGTACCGGTTCGAGTCCGGTCTCCGGCACCACCATTCTATTTAAACAACAACCGGCTACAGAGACATCGCTCTCTGTATTTTCAAAAGACGAGATGACCAAGCTATTTGAATGATTAACCGACTAATATCTTCAATTCATTGCGCCTGTTGGTGTGCTTAAGTTTCCTCAGCGCCTTCGCCTCTATCTGTCTCACCCTCTCACGAGTAATGGACAGATGTCTCCCTATTTCTTCGAGGGTATAGTCTTTATCAAATCCTATACCAAATCTCATCCTTATAATCTCCGCTTCTCTGGGATCCAGAGTATTCAGGACCTTCAACATCTTCTCAGTAACATTGTTTCTTTCGGTATCAGAGTAAGGGGAAGGACTATCTCTATCACTGATATAATCTTCAAGTTTTGAATCATCGTCTCCCACAGGAGTTTGAAGAGCTATCGGGTCTTGGACAGCTTTTAAGGCTTGTTCGACTTTCTCAGTTGATACCTCCAATCTTTTGGCGATCTCTTTCTTACTCGGCTCTCTTCCAAGCTGCTGTGTTAATTCTCTGGATGCTTTGGTAATCTTGTTATAAAACTCTACCATATGTACAGGAACTCTGATAGTCTTTGTCTGGTCAATCAACGCCCTGGTTATTGCCTGTCTTATCCACCATGTTGCATAGGTGCTGAACTTAAACCCCTTTTTATAATCAAACTTATCTACAGCCTTCATAAGGCCGATATTCCCTTCCTGAATCAGATCCGGCAGAGCCAAACCCCTTCCTACATAATGCTTAGCTATATTAATTACCAATCTCAAGTTATGTGTTGTCAATTCATTCTTCGCTTCGGCGACAAGGGTTCTTGCCTTGGTTAGGCCATCCCACATGGCTCTAAATTCGTCAATCTTGATTCCCGCCTCTGATTCAACCCGTCTGTACTCGTTCCGAACTTCTTTTGCGACGGCATCGAGTTGTACAGAATTGATACCTCTTTTCTTTTTCCCTTTTATAATTTTTTCCAGGTTTTTGAAAGTCCCATACCCGGCAATCCGTCTGTCTGCGCTTTCTATTTCCAGCATCAAATTGTCGAGTATTTTCAGGCTTATTTCGGAGGCTTCATCAGTTTTGTCTTCTTCTAATATGTTCAAGTGCTTTTCGTCTTTGCCATCTATACTTGATTCGACTTTCTTGTATAGGGGCAGTCCTCTCACTATTCCTTTAATAAGCTTTTTCCCCTCTTCCAATTTCTTCGCAAGCTCTGTTTCTTCCTTCCTCTTAAGTATTGAAATATTCCCCATCGAATGGAAATATGCCTGAACGATGTCCAGTGTTTCTTCGTACTCCTCTTCTTCTTCCTCCGAAACTAAGTCTTCTTCTTCAACAATGTCAGTCTCCTGATTGTCTTTAACGTCAATTCCCATGTCATGTAAACGGTCCGTTACTTCTTCTAACTCATCCGGAGAGAAATATTCCGAGGGGAAGGCATCATTTATCTCATCATGAGTAAGCTTTCCGCGCCTTTTACCCATGTCTATAATTTCTTCAAGAGTGTCTTTTTCTTTCATGGAACTCCTCAAACTTAGTTTGTTAGCGTTACCGAAAAGATCCTCGTGGCTTAATAAGCAGTAGTACTCCCCTTGATTTTGACAACGGGAAAGAATCAGATGGGATCAAATCTGAACTACTTCAGATGCGCCAAAATTATATATAGTATAACAAAAATCGATGGTTTTGTGCGGGACAGGGAAACGATCAATGTGATGGCGCGCCTTTCGCAAATGTCAAGAAGCGAGAAGTACAATGCTATCAGGCAACAGGATTGAAACGTTATATTCCAAGTCTCTCCTCACAGAGGCGGCAAAATCCCGGACCTTTCCTGTCCGTATCAATTATGCTGTTCGAAAAATACATGATACAGTGAGGATGATCACAGTGGTCTGCAGATTTGGCGGCCATTGCTCTCCTAACGTCGTTTTTCTAATTATCTACAATACGCTATTTTGTCTTCTTCAAGGCTTCTGATTCTCTCGGAATCTCTGCCACTTCCTCATCAGTGACCTGCATCCAATAATCGGCGATATCTTGTTTCTTAAAGACTGCTTACTGCTTCGCCCTGTTCGACACGTATTCCATCAGCGAATATAGACCCTGAACTCTTTTTTGTATCACATGGAGTACATTTTCAAGTCTCGCGAATCTATCTGTCAGGGATCTGTCCACAAAAGCATCTTCTGCTTCCTCCAGAGACCTTTTGACCTCCTCTCCTTCCGGGCTTTTAAGCAATTCATCTTTGTACAAATCCTTTGCGAGCAATAGCGCCCCCATCAGTCTCTTTCTGATATCTGTACAATTATTCTCAAGCCTCTTGAATCTATCTTCATCCGAGATTTCACCGAAATGAAGTGGCATGATTATTCCCCTTTTTTGTTGTGATTGTCATTCACTTATGCATATGTCTTCTTATGACCTTATTCCCCGTGCCCGTTCGAGTCATAAGTCCGGATGGCAACAGGCAAGCTCCGCGTAACAATGTTTCCTGCCGCGGGCAAACCAACCAATATCGCGCTGATTACTTCTTGCCGCGACGCACCAGCCCCTTTTGCAATCGCTACATGGAATGGGATGCCGCTCTCAAGCCCCAATGCCGACAGTACCGACAGATAGGCAAGACTTTCTGTTTTTTTATCCAGTGCGCTTGCTTTACTGATATTTTGAACGGCAGTCATCCAGACCCGGGCATGCTCCGGCGCTTCCTGCATGAACACTTGAAAGGCGTCACTCATCAGTTTTTCTTTATCGTGCATTTTTCCTCCTTAGTTATTTCTTATGATCACAACAGAGGCACCTCCCCTTGAGGAGGTGGACCGCTCGGTTCCTTCTATCGACAGTCTTCTTGCCGCTACGGCGTTGCGTTACGAATTGCGGCTGCTTACACGGAATGCCGGAGATTTCGATTATCCGGGACTCGACGAGATTAATCCCTGACAGAATGTGCCGTGAACGTACATTGTCCGAGAGAACAAGTTGTGGCAACACCTCACATCTCCGGCTCGATATGGACGATCACGTCGACTACGGACGGGAATTCGGTTCGGACTTTTTCTTCTATCCGGTCGGCGATGGCGTGTGATTTTTCCGTCGACATATTCCTGTCCACGAGCACGTGGAGGTCGAGGTAAACTGCAGTTGAGGCTCCCCGTGATCTGATCTCATGGCACCCTTTCACGCCTTCGATGCCGTCAA
>JBFLXP010000260.1:0-4752 GCA_040757315.1 Nitrospirota bacterium | reverse complement strand
GGCGCTGAAGGTAATGACAAACATGCGATGATCGCCGGCACCCCGGGGACTCGCGACTTTCTCTTTTATGCTCAAAAATGGTCCTGGGATAATCACAATGACTGGGGGCGCCCCGGTGTCCAATCCGCTTATGGTCCCGCCTGGGCACAGGTATCGATGACCCCGTTTAAGAACTACAAAGCTTTTACTTCGGAAGGCGGACACCGCGAGCCGCTTATTGTATCCGGCGCAGGCGTAAAGCTTAAGCCCGGCACTATTAACCGCAGCCTACTACACGTAATGGATATCGCGCCCACAATATTGGAGTTGGCTGGAGTGAAGCATCCTGAAACATACCAGGGTAAGCCCGTAGCGCCGATACAGGGAAAGTCATGGGTGCCGATGCTGGAAGGGAAAACCGAGGGCCCCCGTACCGACAAAGATTGGCTCGGATGGGAGGTCTTTGGAAATCGTGCAATCCGTCAGGGCAACTGGAAGCTTGTGTGGGAGCATAAACCCTTTGGGACTGATGAATGGGAGCTTTACAACCTAACTGATGACCTTGGAGAAAAGCATGATCTTTCTGCGCAATATCCGGATAAGAAGCGGCAACTGCTTTCACTATGGGACGAATATGTAAAGACGAACAGCGTGATCATCCCCGACCGCGATCCATTCGAGGGCATGGAAGAGAAGCTGCCTCCTCGGGTGCCGGTGACCGAAGGCTGGCCGCCGCTTATTTACAAAAAACAGTTCGTGCCGCCTAAAGAGCTGTTGAAAGAATAAGAAAGGAGCAAACGATGAAAGCGAACCGATTTTGCCTATGCCTTATTTACTTGCTATCGGCATTTCTTCTCCTCATGCCGACTGCTTCGCTGGCAGGTGGAGATGGAGCGCGCGTCTACTGGAAGAGCCTGGCCGGCTCGAATGCTGTTACGTTCTGGCCGATCCTTGCGAGCGGTAATGCCAACCCCCTCGACCCGGCCTCAAACGCCACGCCCAATGCGGATTTTGATGCAACCATGGCGCTGCTGGGCTTCCACAAAGTGCTTCCCTTGTTCGGCCGCACGGCGACTTTATCCATATTCCTGCCGGTCGGCAACCTTGAGGGCGAGTTTTCGGGAGTCCTCGCAAGCCATCAGCGATCTGCCAGCGGTTTTGGCGATCCTCTGCTGCAGCTCAATGTCAATCTCATCGGCGCGCCGGCTATGATGGGCTTGGCGGACTTTGCGCGGTATGAGCCAAGATTTACACTCGATGTGCTCGGCACTGTTGCATTGCCGATAGGCGAGTACGACAGCGACCGAGCGCTCAACATCGGACAAAACCGCTGGTACGGACGGATAGGTTTCCCGATGATGGTGACATTCGGCCCCTGGGTGCCGGGCAAGCGCACGACCTTTGAGCTGCTTCCGGCGGTCTGGTTCTTCAGCGACAATGACGATGCTTTTAACCTGAAAAGCGGCGTCTCCGGTCAAACCCTGAAAAACGATCCGTTGTTTCAGCTCGAGGCGCACATAACTCGCGATATTACCGAGACTTTATGGGGCTCTATCGACGGTTTATGGTTAAAAGGCGCAAAGTCCGAGATAGGCGGCGTCTCCGGAAAGGAATTGGACAGTGTGGGGGTAGGCTTAACGCTGGGCTTTCAGGTCACAGACAACTTCAGCATAGCCGCGAGTTACATGTCAACAGTCAACGACAGCGGTAAAGACGACCTGCGCGCGAATGAATTCCGGCTGATGTTGACCTACGGATGGCATCCGTTGGTCGAAGGGATGAAACGGCTAAAGGGACACTAATGGTAAAGGTACATCCGAAGATGACTCTTGCGGGAATACTATGGTATATGACTGCAGTACTCGCTACCTCGATTTGGGGCGTGGGAAATGTTTCGCTGGAGATACTTTGCTGACGCAGGAGATTGACATGTTACAACGCTTGGCTCAAGAGAATGGTCGAGCAGTACATATTCGGCGGCTTCACCCCTTCATTTGTCGAAAAAGCGTTGAGCAGGACGATATCTCCCAATCCGGTTTTGCCGGAGCCAGCTTGGTCGAGAAAGCCATTGTTTGGGGGATAGGATACGCAGTAAGGGAAATGCATCATATAGTGAAATTGAACCAATAGTTCAGATAACCAGCCATGCTGCTGTATCTGATAGAACGTGAGCATTGAAAGAGAGGTGGAGGATGAGAATGAGAGAACTATTCAGAAAGGTAGCGGTCTTAGTGATTGTCATGTTTGTGACATCACTCAGTGCAGGACTTACACAAAAAGAGGCATGTGCAGCGGAAAAGTCTAAGCCCCTTTCGAAGGAGGAGCTTGACGCGCTGGTTGCGCCGGTTGCGCTTTATCCTGATTCCTTGCTGGCGCAGGTTATGATGGCTTCGACATACCCGCTCGATATTGTGCAGGCAGCGAGGTTCGTGAAAGAGAATTCCAAACTTAAGCCGGACCAGATGGCTGAAAAGACAAAAGAAAAAGATTGGGAGCCGAGCGTCAAGTCTCTTCTGCAGTTCCCCGATGTCCTGAAAATGATGAATGATAAGCTCGACTGGACGATGAAACTCGGCGAAGCTTTTCTCGAGCAGCAGAAGGCTGTGATGGATTCGGTACAGCGCCTACGCAAGCAGGCACAGGCGGCGGGGAACCTCAAGAATACAAAGGAACAAGTGGTGATTGTTGAGAAGGATACAATCATTATTCAGCCTTCAAACCCTCAGGTGATATATGTCCCGACTTATAATCCCACAGTTGTGTATGGCGTGTGGGCGTATCCCGCTTATCCGCCTGCCCCTGTCTATCCTCCCGGCTATGTGGCGACCACGGCCGCCTTCTCATTTGCAGCGGGTGTTGCCGTCGGGTCTTCGGGGTGCTGCTGGGGCGGATACAACTGGCACGGCGGCACAGTGAATATCAATGTTGAACAATACAATAAATACACGAAGAACAACTACACCGGCGTTAAGGCGGAGCAGTACAAGGCACAGGCGAATGTCCAGAACCAAACATGGCAGCATAACGCTCAGCAGAGAAAGGGTGTCGCTTACGGTAGCGAGTCAATGAGCCGCAAATACAATCAGGCGCCCGCTAAATCTTCAGCCGCAAGCGCCCAGGACGTTCGTGGATATGCCGGTAAAGGCGCCCAAGGGCCTTCACAGGAAACGTTACAACGTGGAAAAGGAGCTAAGGAGTCGGCCTTCAGCGGCGCGGGAAGCGGGGGCAGCGAACGTGCAGCAAGCGCGCGGGGGCAGATGAGCCGCGCCGGAAGTTCCGGAGGCCGGAAATTACGTGGTGAAGGAGGCTTCCGCAGGTAACAGGAGAGCGGCCGATGAAGAGGCTCTTGAAAGTCATAATCCATGCGATGTGAGTGAAAGGAGGAGAATATGATATCCCTTTTTAGAAATTGTAGAGGAGGCGTGCTGTCTCGTTATGTTTCAATAGTTCCAATGTGTCTTTTTCTCTTCGGCATATTTTGTGTCCCGGCATTTTCAGGAATCGAACAGAAAAACTTTTCATCGCCTGAAGAAGCGGTCGAGGCTGTCATTGATTCAATCCAAAAGAATGACAAAGACGTGATGCTGGCAATTCTTGGACCTGAGGGGAAGGACCTGATTGATTCCGGTGATCCTGTGGCGGACAGAGCAGGAAGAAGCCGGTTTCTTCAAGAGTATAACGAAAAACACTCACTGAAACGAGAGAGCGCAGACAAGGCAGTGCTTTCCGTGGGAGATGATGATTGGCCGTTTCCCATACCGATCGTGAAAAAGCTGGATAAATGGCATCTCGATACAAAGGCAGGGAAAGAGGAGATACTGAACAGGAGGATCGGAAGAAATGAACTAAATGTCATTGAAGCCATGAAAGCATATTGGGCCGCTCAACATGAATATGCGAGTAAGAACCCCTCTAATGAATATGCGCAAAAAATTGTCAGCACAAAAAGCAAAAAGGATGGACTCTACTGGGAAACGAAAGAAGGAGAAGAAGAGAGCCCGTTGGGAAGTCTGATTGCAAAGGCGTCAAAAGCCGGCTATTCTGCAAAGAAGGACGTAAAGCCGGCGCCGTACTACGGGTACTACTATAAGATTCTGACGGCCCAGGGCAAGAATGCTGAAGGAGGTGCTTATGATTTCATTGTTAACGGCAAGATGATCCTGGGTTTTGCGCTCGTCGCGTATCCGGCCAAGTACGGTAATTCGGGTGTAATGACCTTCATGATCAATCAGCAGGGCATTGTCTACCAGAAAGACCTGGGCAAAGATACGGAAAAGACCGTGACGGACATGACGAAATATGACCCTGATAGAACCTGGCAGAAGGTTGATTAGAGTGAATAACTCAGATTTAATCCTGAATTTTTCAATCAAAAAGCCGTGCGTATTCTATCTGTATATAATATTCATATCCACTACGCTTCTTGTTGCCGGCTGTGCTCATTATCCCGTAAATCAGCCTATCCAGCAGGCCGATCCAAGCATTGGATATCGTGGAAAGTTCATGGGCCAACCCGGAAATTCTGACGAATTGCTCTTATATCTCACATTCTCCGGAGGCGGCACGCGCGCAGCCGCTTTTTCCTATGGTGTCCTCGAAGAATTGAAAAAAACAGAGGTCACCCTAGACGGAAAAAAACGGCGTCTTCTGGACGAAATTGACGTGATATCCGCCGTATCAGGCGGAAGTTTCACCGCAGGCTACTACGGCTTATTCGGCGCGCGGATCTTTGATGATTTTGAAGCACGATTCTTGAAGAAGAACATACAGGGC
>JBFLXP010000259.1:0-4765 GCA_040757315.1 Nitrospirota bacterium | reverse complement strand
CTCTGTTTGACTGTCATGAGGATTTTCCTTTCACTGTCATCAAGAGCGTACTTGATTATTATGGCAAAAAAGACGACGGGAACGAAAGCCAATTTTAATATCATCAACACTCCGGATCCGCCGTCGGGCAGGTAATTCTTGAGAGCATAGGCAACGGCCGCGGACGCCAATCCGGCCGCCAGAGCCTTAAAATAGAGGATGCTGTAGGGATGCAACTTCAAAAGCGCGTAGACCTCGGCAAGCGCCACCACGTTGAGCAGAATTATGCTGATTCCTTTGGCATATGCCGCCCCGACCATTCCATAAGACGGGACCAGGACTATATTCAAGAAGACCGCAAGGGCTGCAAAGACGGCAGCATTGAATACCATCCATCTCTGATGTCCCGTCATCATAAGAATGTAGCCGACTGAACCTACAGAAATGTTGACAAGCTGCGCGAAGGCCAGGATTATAAGACAGAGGTATCCAGTCTCAAAATCCGGGCTGAAAAGACGCAATATTTCTCGCGAAAAAAGAGATATGACCAGAAAGAGCGGCAGACCCAAGATCAGCATCCACCTGGTGCTGATCTTGAAAATGTGGTCAAGCTGATCATGTCTGTCCGCACTGTGCAGGTGCGATATGGTCGGTATGAATATCGAATTAAGTGACATGAGCAGGAGATTGATTACGAATGCCGTCTTTTTTGCGGCAAAATATACTCCCAATTCCTGAGCCGACCGAAAGGTGCCGAGAACGATTACATCACTCCAGACGAACAGGAAGATCAAGACATTCACCAGGAAGGAAGTACCGACGAAAGAAAAATATTCACCCTGCCCGGAAGAAGTATCGGCCTTCCTCTCAAAAGGGGACAAATACCGTGTCAGCAGGTAGGCAGCAAGAGAAGCTGAGAGAAACAGCGAGAGCACATAAACAATGCTCACCGAGCGTATTCCGAATCCGAAGACAAGCAACGCAAGTGACAGGCCAAAAGTGACGACGGGAAAAAATATCTTGCGAATAAACACATACGGCATCACCACCTTGATGCCTCTGATAGAAGTAACGGAAACCGTCATCACGCCAAAAATGGGAACGGCAAGGCTGAGATAACGCAATATGCTGCCGAGCTCGGGCTTATGAAAGAGACGTTCTGCAAGAAGATCCGCAGAAAAAAAACAGATGCCTCCGGTGACTGTCCCGAGTGCTATTGCAAAAAAGAAACTGGAGCGTATCATTCTTCTTGCTTCATTCATGTCGTTCTTCTGAACATAGCGACCCAGAAAACGCATCAGTCCGTCTTCTATGCCGCACTGAGAAAGCAAGGCAACCAGGTTGAAGACCGTAACACCCAGGAAAAAGATTCCGTATTCGCCTGCTCCCAAATACCTCGCGATAGTGATGCCGTATGCGTAAGTAACGGCGACGTACACCATTTCACCCAGGAAGGTGATCCCCGTCCCCTTTGCCAGAGCAAGAATATCTTCGTTGAGGGGAAAAGCCCGTTTTATTCGGTCCAACCGTGCCATCTTTTCAATCCTTTTCATGCTGACTGCCGGAGCAGTTTCATCTCTCGCCGAACCTTTTGTCTCATCTTTTGTTACCGGAGATTCCGACAGTCCACCGGGGCGTGAATTCTAAGGCGAGCCGGTTCGGGCTTTTCTGGACAGTAGTGATCCGTCTAATTCTTTATGACCCATATCGGGCTGGACCACGCCATGTGTGAAAATTCCTGTTTCCCTTCCGGAGTTGAGGCAAAAAAAGTATCGGCAAGCGTAACCCTGACGTAATAGTAGTGCACACTGCCCCCTGGGAACTCTCCGAACTGGCTGTCTTCGTAAGTGACGTATGCTGCATTGGAATCGGGCTGTGCCTGATAGATTGTCTCGTTGTCCCTTACTATTTCGATGCTGCGAATGACGGAATTCCCTCCTATCACGCGGACCGACATACGTGGAGGTTCCGTGCTGGCCAACTCGGAACCCATCATGGCCGAGTCATTCATTCGAAAAACCAGTATTATTCTTTTGCCCGTGGTGGCGTACGTGTGCCGCATTTTCAGATGTTTCATGATGTCATTTTTTTCCAATGACGGGGAGTAGACGGCCGTCAGGGCCGGTAATGCATACCGGTCCCCGAAGTACTTGCAGAAATACTCGTTGCCGCCCGGCAGGGTATAATGCGAATCCGTTGATGCAACAAAACCGAGCCTGTAGCCCATGGCCAAAGCGTCCTGGACGTAATGACCGATGGCGCCCTCCCCCGTATAGGGGGGTGCGGCTTCCGGGTGTTCCGAGTTCCCATACCCCGAATAAATCTCGACAAGCGTCTCCATCTCCTCATTAAAATACGACCAGTCCATCACTGCGGTATCCTTGTGCGCCGGATGATGGGGGATCGTAATGGCATTGCTTCCCGCGAGGCGGCTCCACAGTCCGTCGGGTGTCGCTGTTTCCGGGTTCCCGGACGCAAAGAGCGGCTGATCGTTATCAGGATAATAGACATTCCTGTGGCCATACCCACCTTTCAGCGCAGAAGGACTGGTCCATTCATAACTGTCGAATGTCACAAACTTGCCCCGCCTATAAAAACGGTCCGCGAGAAGAGCGACCTGCGGCCACAGACCCCGGCTATCGAGGAAGCTGTCATGGTCGGTCATGCCCGTGAAGTCGAGAAACGAAACGTTCTTCGCATGGTAATAGCCTTCCTCTGCGGAGCGCAGTCCGTCCGAATGGTTGGAATGCCAGTGGATGTCGCCCCAATACACATTGAACAGAGACTCTTCAGATCTCACAAGGCAGGGATTGCTCACTCCGTGTATCGAACCGTCATCGACGGTAATCGTGAATACTCCGTCTTCTTTGAAAGACACACGCCTGAAGACATGGACGGAGTTGTCCCTGGATTTGAACCTGTAACTCATCGGAAGGTTCCTGGTTGCGCCGTTCGTGCTGAGAGTGATTCTACCCCTATAGTCCCTCGCAGGGAACCCGAGTTGATCCAGAATTGCAACCTTAACATCAAACTTTTCACGCTGTCCCGCAATAGAGGGGATGACAACTTTTGCATACATCGCGGCCCCCCCCCTCACGAATACTTTAGGGGGCTGCGCAATTTGTTCAGACTGACCATCGCCGTCTGCGTCAACATATATGCGAAAGCGGCATTCTTGCGCTATCCACTGCGCTCTGGCGTTGGTGTACCGAACAGTGAGCGTCTCCTTCTGATTCAGTTGAGTGGTCGCGACGAGCTTTATGCGGAAGGATACAAGACCGGTCAGGGGATGTGTCAACGATTCAATGTGGAGAGAGACCTTGTCTGCCTGATCGGTATCGACAAAGCCCTCGCCGGCCGCATCGTTTAGCTGCGGTCTGCTCCAGTTCAGCGCAGGCCTCAAGCCGTGAAAAGCGGCGCAGGAAGGGAGATCTATCATGATGTACCCTCCCTTGACTATGCCGCCGTGGCCTACAGTGAACGTGATCGCATAGTCATGGGACTCTCCCACCTTGCTCTCGGAAGGCTCGATAGTCGCTTTTCCGTCGCCGTCCGAGGCAAGGGCGGTGCGAACATACCAGTTACTCGTAATGGATTCAAGCTTCGGGAGGTCAGCCGTCGTGATACCAAGGGCGCCGGCTGCAACCGTGCAGTATTTCAGAAATTTTCTGCGGGAAATAATCATAAGATCTTAAACCTCCTATTTGACGGCTCGGCGCACAAAAAAGCGGTGCATCTGTCCATGCCCTCCGCCCTTTGTATCAGTCAAGCAAACAGGCGCAACAATGTCTGCTTGGCTCTCACATACCACGCAAATGTCCCAAAAACACATGCCTTGATGCTGAGATTCGCGGTATGCCCGTCCGCGATTGATATGTAGTCAAGACTCTGGCGTTTCATCATGTAAGGATTGTCGTCTTTTCTGTGCAGCCCCTGCACCATGCTTATCCCGCCCTTGTATCCGGCATTTCTCACCGAGTCGACAATGTCCTGATTCACTTCGCCGAAAGGATAGCAAAAAAAATCGACGGGCTTCTCCAGAATCCGTTCGAGCGCAGCTTTCGATTGTCGCACCTCCCTGTCAACCTCCGGCGGAGACAGGTCTGTCAGTTTGCGATGAGAACAGCCATGGCTCTGAATATCGACTCCGCTTCTGTGGAGCTCTCGCAATTCCTTCTCGTCCAGCATGGGAAGCGGGGTCAGTGCATACCGGGAATACCACCACGATTTCTGTCCGATAAAATCCGTAGGCACAAAAACCGTGGCCGAAAAGCCACGCTCGTTCAGAATCGGCCAGGCTGACTCATAGAAATTTTTCAACCCATCGTCGAAAGTGAGGACAAGGACCTTCTCAGACGGGTGTTCCCGGGAGATTGCAGCCGACATAAACTGCTCAAGGCCGATAACCCGAAACCCTGCTTTATCGAGTTGCTCCATCTGCATGGCAAAAATCGCCGGTGCAATGCTGATTCTTGAATTGGTGCTGTCAAGCGAGTGATAGACGAGAACAGGAATGCCGGGGGGCCTGCAACAATAGCCCAATCCGGCAAACAAGCTGAGCCCTGCATATTTTAAAAGTTTTCTGAATATCGGCTGAACCATTCTTAACCCCTATTCGCATCGGATATGTTATTCAGTCGCGTGCCATGCGTACTAAAACTACTTTACTAATTCAGTGTACAAGCCAAATAATTTTCCCGTAAACCTCTGCGGAGAAAAAGTGGAGACAACTTTTTCTCGAGCCCTGTTTCCCATTTCTCCAGCCTGCCTTCCGTGGGCCAGCAGA
>JBFLXP010000258.1:0-4782 GCA_040757315.1 Nitrospirota bacterium | reverse complement strand
GAAACCGTTTGAAATGAGGGTCGTGTTCTCTGCATAAGTTGGGTAGAACCGCGCGATCCATATCTTGTGTGCGCCGACGTCACTGATAAGGATATCGCTTCTGCCGAGTGCCTTCCTGATGTCATGAACAACTCTCAGAGGTTTTAGCGGATATCCTTTCTGTGAAAAATGCAGCGCCCGTTCGGTGAAGAGTTTGAGAGCATGATAATACCGTGTGTCCTTGGCACTTGTCATTCGTTCGGAAAGGAAAGAAAGCGTTGTCTTGATATCTCCTACAAGTTCGAGCGCCGGGTAATATGAGTCGACGTCCGAAGATGTATAATGAATATGGACAACGCTTTTTTTTCCGTCGGCATTCCAGTAATAGGGACTGAATTCGACCGGATCATACCCGACCGCTATGATCAGATCGGCCCTGTCCAGCCCACAGGATACGTAGTCCCTGGATTGGAGGCCGATTGTCGATATGAAGCATTCATGGTCGGCGGGAACGGCACCCATGCCCATGAATGTCGTTATGACCCCTATATTTGTTTTTTCTGCGAATCTGACCAGATCTCCTGAAGCCCTTCCCCTGATGATGCCTTGGCCGGCAAGAATGAACGGCATTTTCGCATCCCGTATCATAGACAGCGCCTTTCCCAGGATTTCTTCACCGGGTTCGGAATACCTTGTCGTCTCATGCGCAAGCGGTGTTCCTTCGGCATCCGCGGCAGCGACATCCTGCGGAAATTCTATATGGCAGGGTCCCGGTTTTTCGAAAGAAGCCGTCCTGAAGGCTTTTCGAGTGATCTCCGGAACCGTAGCGGGATTTTCGATCCGGACATTCCATTTTGTAACCGGCCTGAATGCAGAGAGAATATCAACATACTGATGTGACTCCTTGTGCATTTTCGAAATGCCGACCTGCGCCGTTACGGCCACCATCGGCGAAAAATCGAGAAGGGAATCGGCGACGCCCGTCAAGAGGTTCGTCGCGCCCGGGCCGAGAGTTGAAAGGCATACGCCGGGTTTTCCGGTAAGTCTGCCATAGGCGTTTGCCATGAAAGCTGCCCACCGCTCGTCCTGAGTTACGATGAACCTGATCGACGGCGACTCAGATAATGCATGAAGCAGGTCGAGGTTTTCCTCGCCCGGCAAGCCGAATACGTGCTGAACTTCCTCGGACTCAAGACATCTGACGAATAATTCCGAGGTCTTCATAGAAGTTCGTCGAAATCGGTGATATGCGTGAATTCGTTTGATCTCACAGGCTTAACCTTCGAGTTGGAGCGGGCCTTATAAAGAATGTATTTTATCCCGTACTTTCTTGCCGTTTTCAGAATCTCCTTCGTGTCATCGATAAACAGAGTCTTATGCTTTTCGAAGCCGAGGCGTCTTTCGGCCTCTTTCCAGAATCTGGTGCTTTCCTTCGGATGGCCGACATCGAAGGAAGAAAGGACGGCATCGAAATACTTTCCGATCTGCGTCTTCTTGAACTTCAGGTCGATGGATTTGTAATGGGCATTTGTGACCAGGAAGACCTTCTTTTTTTGTCGCCGCACTGTCATGAGAAAATTCTCGACATGGGGATGCACCTCTATAAGGTGCTTTATCTGCTCCTTGAGCGCGGGTATATCGAGGCCGAGTTCGTTTGACCAGAAGTCGAGGTCGGTCCAGTTCAGAGTCCCTTCATGAGATTTGTATTTCTGAAAGAGTCCTTCCTTTGCTTTTCCGAAAGTGATTTTATGTTTTTCTGCGTATTTTTCGGGGACGAGATGCTCCCAGAAATAATCATCAAAGTACTTGTCCAGGAGTGTGCCGTCCATGTCAAGGAGGATGTAGCGGATGTCGTCGAGAGGGACTTTTGGAGGGTTCATCGCTTTGCTCATAATGAAACCACAAAAATTGCTCAGTTTGTCATTCCGGCTTGTCCGGAATCTTTCCGGTCTTGAGAACGAGTAACAATGCACCGCACCTCGCGGGAGGGATTCCCGACAAGCGGGAATGACAGAAAGAAGACAAATGAATTTGACATTCCACCTAAAACGGCAGGAACTTAGGCAGCTTGAACCCTTTCTTGCCTTTGAACATCTTGAGCATTCTCCTGATTTCGATGTACTGTTTTAACACCCTGTTCACGTCCGGAACCGTCGTACCGCTTCCCATGGCGATGCGCCGCCGTCTGCTTCCGTTAATGAGAGAATGATCTCTTCTTTCCTTCCTGGTCATGGAGTTGATAATCGCCTCAACCTTCACGAGTTCCCGCTCGTCGACGTCAAGACCCTTCATTTTATTGAGTCCGGGGATCATGTTGAGGATATTTTCGAGCGGCCCCATGCTTCTCATTTTCTGAAGCTGTTCCTTGAGATCGTTGAAGGTGAAGGAGTCTTCCATGATCGTCTTTTTCAGCTTCTCGGCTTCCTTCTCGTCGTATGTCTTCTGCGCCTGTTCGATGAGACCCAGGACGTCGCCCATGCCGAGTATCCGGGATGCGATTCTGTCGGGATAGAAAGGCTCAAGCATCTCGATCTTCTCGCCGGTGCCGATAAATTTAATAGGCTTATGCGTTACGGATATTATCGAGATGGCAGCGCCGCCGCGCGCGTCGCCGTCCATTTTTGTAAGGATGATTCCGTCGATGCCTATCTGTTCTTCAAAATTCTTCGCGATATTGACCGCATCCTGACCCGTCATGGCGTCGGCAACAAAGACGACTTCTTTCGGCGAGACGCTTTCCTTTATCCTTTTGAGTTCGGCCATCAGCGATTCGTCAATATGCAGCCGCCCGGCCGTATCGAGGATCACGACATCGCGGGCATCCAGTTTCGCTTTCCTCAGCGAATCGACGCAGAGCGCAACCGGATCGGCGGCGTTTTTGCTATGAAAAACGGGGACGTCGATCTGGGCGCCGAGCATAACCAACTGATCTATCGCAGCCGGCCTTTGAAGGTCGGCTGCGACCAGCATGGGTCTTCTGCCCTCTTTCTTGAAAAGGCGCGCGAGTTTAGCGGAAGTCGTAGTCTTTCCGGAACCATGGAGTCCGACCATCATAATGACCGTCGGAGGATTCGGCGAAAGTTGTATTCTGCTGCTCGTTTTGCCCAGAAGTTCGCAGAGTTCTTCGTTGACGATCTTGATAACTTGCTGTCCCGGCGTCAGGCTTTCGAGGACCTCTCTGCCGGTCGCTTTTTCTTTGATCCTCTGGACAAAGTCCTTTACCACCCTGAAGTTCACGTCGGCTTCGAGAAGGGCAAGACGGATTTCCTTCAGGGCGACCTCAACATCCTCTTCTTTGAGGAGACCCTTTCCCTTTAGTTTCTTAAAAATCGCTTCTAATTTTTCCGTAAGGGATTCGAACATACTCTATTCTATTCAACCTTTCAGTGGATGGCTGCCGGCGGAAGAGGGCTAATTAATACGGACGCCCGCCGCCGACGGACAAATTGGTATTCAGAGAAAAAGACACTATGCGCTCAGGAAAGAATCTATCTTTGCTTTGAGCTGCTGCTTCGGGACTACCCCGACAATCTGATCGAGTTTGTCGCCGTCTTTGAAGAACATGATGGTAGGTATTCCCATGATCTTGTAACGGCTCGCAATTTCCGAGTTTTCATCCGTATTCAGTTTCATAACTTTTACTCTGCCGCCATATTCTTTCGCCAACTCTTCAACGGTGGGAGAGATCATTCTGCATGGGCCGCACCAAGCAGCCCAGAAATCGATCATGACAAGCCCCTTTGCATTCAGAACTTCGGTTTCCCAGTTCGTCGTAGTAGCATCAAGCATGCCTTCTGCCATAAGTTCCTCCTCTTTCACCTGTATTTGACTGAAGGAAACAACCTCAATTATATTGACCATGTAGAATCTTTGTCAATCCGACCGTCCTATAACATATATTAAGGGTAACAAATTTATGCGGCGGCGACAGTATTTCTTGAGCAGCTCAGATTTTTTTCTTGTATTGTTGTTGCGGGACAGCAGTATCACCAAGTCAGATTACCCTACCGTTGCATGGGAATCAGGAACACGGAAAGGGATGACCTCCCTTTTATGGAACGATAGGGGTTGCTCTGGAGAGCATTGAGCGGGCGCCACATAATTGACACCCTCTGCTCCTTTCTGCTATGTTTAACAATGAAAAAGGTCTTTCTTTTCCTGCTGTTTTTGGTACTTCCGCTGTGCAATATCGCATACGCTTTTGACCTGAAAGGACTCCAGCCTGTCGATCCCTATGGAGTTTTTTCAACCTTCAGTGCCGAAAGCCTGCCAAAAGGAAAAGCCGCATTCTCGGGAGGAGCGGATATATCCCTCGACCCTGATTTCTATCGGGCCGTGTTCAAGACGGCGTACGGACTTAATGATTCCGTAGAGATCATGATGACCGTGCCCTACGTGTTCGGAAGCGACGTGGATGACGGCTTCGAAGACGTTGCGTTCGGCATCAAACACCGTTTCTTTGACGAGGGCAAATACGGCCCTTCGCTTGCGTATATCCTTAACGGATCACCGCCGTCAGGGCGCGAGGGGCTCACCACGGGCGGACGGTACGGCGCGGGGTTCGTTGTGAGCAAAAGGGTGGGGCCGGTAAACGGACATCTTAATTTGTTCTACGAGAAACCGGGCGACGGCGACCTGAAGACTGAAATTTCCTTTCTGGCAGGGTTGGATTTCGCCGCAGCGCACAACTTCAAGCTCCTCGGTGAACTCTACTGCAGGAGAAGCCATGATTCGAAAAAGTTGGACCTTGTTGAAGGCCGGATAGGTTATCGGTTCAGGACAACGGATTTCATCTATACAAGC
>JBFLXP010000257.1:0-4794 GCA_040757315.1 Nitrospirota bacterium | reverse complement strand
CCGGCTTGCCCGGAATCTTTCTTCAGAAGGACTCCCGACAAGCGGGAGTGACAGATTAAGGGGGAAATTGCATAGGTCATTAGTTATGCAGGAATCAATGAAAACACTCGAACATATGAAAAGAAGCGTTGGAGATACTACACCAGTCAGTGCGTCCCCGCATTCTGCAGCATATTCAATTTGTCCCTGATAATGCCGCTCCCGGGCGCTATCTCCCGGGCTTTGAGATAGGCGGTCAGAGCAGCACGGTAGTTCTCTCTGGCAAGAAGAGCATCGCCCATTGTTATGTAGTAGTTCGCGTTGCCTCTGAAATCGCCGACTTTCTTTGCGGCTTCCGTCAAGACCTCATTCCAGACCCAGTCTTTCGGCATTCCGAATTTCTCGATTGTCTCCCGGTTCTCCGTGGTATCCCTGACAAAGATGAGTGAATAATTGTCCATGTAAACAAGATGCCACTCCGGGTCATAGTATAGCGCCGGTATTAGAGGAACAAGTTTTCCGGTAAAATCGGCGACACTGAAGGTCACTATGAACGTGACTTTATATGCATCCAGGATGGCTTTCCATTCCGGAGCACCGGCAAACTGCAGAGACGACGCTCCCATGATTTTGTCGGACTGGAAAAAAACTTCCTCAATCAGCCCTCTGCCGTCTATGAAGACCTTGTATTCGGGGTAGAGGGACCAGAGCATATATCCTCCCCAGACATAAGGGTTGTACATATTCCCGTGAATCTTGTTTTCCTTCAGGAACTTCACGGCGCCCTCCGGATACCGGCCCTTTCGCACGCCGCTCTGGAAATAAGCCCCGTTGTTCAGCATAACGATGATCAGGACGGAGCAGCCCGCGGCAAGGAGACTCTCCGAGAAAGCGGATCCGGCAATAGAGCGGATTTTCGCAGTTCTCTCCCTGATTCTCGCGACAAGTGTCGAAGATTTCCATGTCTGAACGTTTCTCGTCCAATATCGTGCAAGTATAAGAACTGCGACAGGGGTAAAAAAAGGAATTATCCTCGCCGCAGACAGACTCAGCGCTGCCAGGCCGGAAAAGATCACGGCGTCCGTAAGGTCGGCCCGTTTAATATTGATCAGGAGTGTGAGAAAACCTGCAATCAGAAGAAAGAAGAATACGTAAAGCTCCTGCGTGTAGTATCCGTATTGAATGAAAACGAGGGGCGATTTCGCCTCCACAATCGAAGTCATGTACTGGCTCTTATTCAGCTCTATCAGAAAAGGAACAACGTTATAGCCGTTGGGATTGACGAGGGACAGGAGGGTAGCAGCGACGCTTGCTGCGATTAAATAGGCGAAAGATCTATATGGAAGGGGTTCGCCGAGTTTTTTTGTCAGATATTTAACGGTTTCGCAGACGGCATATCCCAGGATAAGAATAATTCCCAGAATGACCCCTCCGTGCATGTTTGACCAAAGAAGCACAATCAATGGGATAGGGAACAGATACGAAAGACCGGAGACTCGTTGAGACTTATTGAGACTCGTATCAGTCTCCACTGAATCTCTATTAGTCTTCGCTGCTCTTCTGAATCCTTCGAGCAGGAAAACAAGAAGGAACGTGAAAAGGAAAGAAAAAAGCTGGGGCCTTTCGCCGGTGAAATTGAAAAAGATGACGACGGCAGGAAAAAGAAAGATCAGGGCCTGGAAAAAACCCGAACCTTCTCTCCTTATGCCCTTATAGAGCAAGAGCATCAGCAAAGTTAGGATGAGCGCCCGCATGTATATTATCCCCTGGAGACTGAACATTTTGTACACCCAGTAGAAGATCAACTGGGCGATCCAGTACTGGCTCAGAATGAATTTTATCCTTTTCGACTCCGGGTGAATCGGATCTTTCGGAAGCGAGGTAAAGGCGAATGGATCGGTCGAAGGAATCTCTTTCGTCTGAGCGATGTATTCACCTGTCTTAAGATGCCACCAGAGATCAGGGTCCCAGATTTTTGCGTTAAAGACGGCAAAGATGAAAAAGAAGACGAGAAGGAGAAGAACGATTCGGGATATTCTAAGGATCAAGGTTTTGTTCATGGAGCAATCCTGAGCTTCGCGCTCCGGGTTCTAAGCCGAATCTTTCCGATAGATGATATCAAAGGTCCAGTGCATCTGATCGAAATAGGTTTTTGCCTGTTCGAGCGTACCGTCGCAAGGATATTCGCGATTTCCTATCAAAACATTCAGCTCGCCCAGGGCCCTTTCATCGGGATTGTAAAACTTGAAATCGAAATCCTCATCGAGATGAACGATGACTGTCTCATAAAGATTCTGCCCGAACTTGATCGGCAATTGGAATGCAGGGACGGCTTCAGCCAACACAAGAGCATTTATGCTGATAATATCCGAACCGAATGTCACGATTGCAGATGGATCGACAGGACCGTGGTATTCGCTGCGACTGAAAAGGAACGTGTCAACTCCGTTTATGACGATGTCTGCCAATTTTTCGAACTGGTACTTCATGTCTACTGACACCGGGTTATCTCCTGATATTGAAAATCTATTGTTTTATTATACAACGTGCGGATAAAACGAAGTCTACCCCCATGTCGATTGCCTGGGAATATGGTGAAAAGGTGAAATGGTGAAGTAGTGAATCGGTGAATCGTAAGGAGAACTTCGCTCGCGATGACGACAGGAAGACCGTCATCCTTCGACAGGCTCAGGATGACACGTAATTGTTATGGTGATCCGTCAGTACGTAAGACGGATGTCGAACCATCGAACCATTGATATAAACGACGGGGATTTTCTCTCATAAATAGCTGCGGCAGCTCCCAGGCTGCCGCAAACCGTGGGCGCAGGCTTCTACAATTCTCTACCGTCTCTATGATCTCTACCCGTCTCAATCAGTCTCCATCAGCCTCTATGAGTCTCAATGTGTCTCCCATATCACAATCGTGTGCTTGATCCTTCTTCACGAAACGTTCTAAGATACTTCATCATGATTACTCTTTATGAACCTCTTGGCCTGGGGGAAGGCCATAAATTGCTCGAGATCGGCCTCGGCTCAGGGTATAGCGCCGTCATCGCGCGTGAAACAGTGGGCGACAGCGGGCTGGTCGTCTGTGTCGAGATAGATCCTGTCGTTTTTGAGGACGGCAGGAAATTCGTTCAAAATTCAGGTTACAGCGATATAATCCTCGTGCTGGGCGACGGAAGCTCAGGTTATCCGGAGATGGCTCCGTATGACAGAATATGTATCACTGCAGCCTGTACAAGGATCCCTTCCGCCCTGATCGAGCAGCTCAAGATTGGGGGGAAGCTTATCGCGCCCGTGATAAGAAACAGTGTTCAGAATATTGTGTTGTTCGAGAAAGACGACAAGGGCGGAAGAGAGAAAATACTTAATGACCCGATACTGAATATCAAGTATGTCCCCATGAAAGGGGAGTATGGGGTCGAGATCAAGTAAAAATTATCAATTAGATTATCAACTGTAAACTCCCAAATCCGGCGATAATTTGTTCTCGGTGTGTCATCGTGAGCCCGTCGAACCATGACCCTTTTCACTCGATAATTGACAGTTGATAATTGCTAATTTCTACTTGATTCTATCTCCTGCATCACCAAGTCGATGACCTGCGGGATTTTTTTCTCGAGCACCGGAGAGAGTCCGATGCCCGGCTCGATTTCCTGAGGCGTAATGCCGATGAAAACTACGTTGTCGGGCTTGTTCCCCATATGCTCGGCTGTCTTAAGGACATAAGCAAAATCGATTTCATGCGCGGAGCGCAGCATCTCTCTGTGGTAATCGATATCTTTATCGGTAAAACGGTAGATCGTGCCCGGCCGGCTGTCGGCTTTGACCACGTCGATAGCGATTACCTTCTTCCTGCCTTCGATGTAGTAGAGAAGATCGATGCCCATGGTGCCGCCGTCCATGACTTCGACATCCTCCGGAAAAGACATGTCCATCATTTTCCGGACAACATGCACTCCGAACCCCTCGTCCTTCAGGATGAGGTTTCCGATGCCGAGAATCAAAATGGGTTTCTTCTGTGTCACGTCCATATAGCAGGGTTCACTCACTTGATTCCACGACCCTGCATTTTCGGTTTTTACTCGACCCCTCGACCCCTTGACTACTCGACCCATGCCTCTTTCAAGACCGCTTCGATTATCTCCGGTATTCTTGATTCAACCGCAGGGGACAAGCCGATACGGCATACGTGATCCTCTTCCCCCGTGTATTCCGGTTCGATACCTATGACAACGACTTCTTTCGGGTTCGTCTTCATCACGATGGTCGCCCTGAGCGCATCCTCAAATTCCGACTCTTGTGTTGTCCGCAATCCCTGCCGGGTTTCGAGAAATTCATTCTCTGAAAGCCGGTAAACCGTTCCGGGATGCCCGCCGGTCTTAATCGCATCGACTAAAACGACTTTTTCTCTCTTCTCGATAAGATACGGAAAGATGTTAGAGGCCATTCCACCGTCGATGACTTCGACATCAGGCGGAAGAGTCATGTTCTGCATCCTCTCGACAACATGAATGCCGATGCCCTCGTCGCCGAAAAGGAGGTTACCTATGCCCAGAATCAGAATTTTCTTTCGGTCTTCCATCAGTAATATGCCTTTCCAAATGTGCGGCATCGCAGCTATAGAAAATAGTAAGATGTTGCGACAACATTCTATAATACCATGAAGACGATTAGAGACTCATGGAGACAAACGAGACCGAGACTGATAGAGACTTGTGGAGACAAACAGAGACGAATCAATACGATCCTTTATCGAGCTGCGTGAGCCCCTGTGCTCACGGGTACGGCAGCCTGGGAGCTGCCGCA
>JBFLXP010000256.1:0-4809 GCA_040757315.1 Nitrospirota bacterium | reverse complement strand
AATCCAAGGAGAATTGCCCATTAAGAAGAAATCGACAGGCCGACGCGGAAGCCTGTCGATTTTCTTCTTTGGTTCTGCAAAAAATACCGTCGGGAAACGTCTATGTACATCTCCATATCCAACCTGATCCGGTCCAGTACCACGCACAACCCGGGCTGGAATGCGTGAACAGCACCACATCACCGTGAGAGACATCTGTCACGGCATGTCCATTCAGCATAACCTCACCCTTTTTCGCTTTCTTGATTCCGGAATTCCTCTTGCCCGACTCATCCGTAACACTGATAACTTTTCCGGTTGTCATGTTTTTTCGTATGATCATTCCTTCAGCATTCTCAATGATAATTTTGATTTCCTTAATATCACCGGCCTTCTTTGTCGTCACCGTATTTTTTATCTTCGTTTTTTTTATCATGCTAACTTCCCCCCTGATTGTGAAATTGTTTTCCCTTGAATCATAACCGTAATTCGCTTCTTACCACGAAAAAAGAGCCACCTCCTTTCTTTTCTAAAGTGCGAATGTTGCCCTGGCAAAGATGAACCTGTCCGGCTGTATTGAGGGATTGACAGGATCGGTATCCTGATACCGGAAAGATTTATTGAGAAGGTTCGTTGCGCCGACGGTAACAAGCCCGAAACGTTTCGGCAGACGGTAACTCACTGCTGCATCGACAATCCAGAACCGGTCGCTTCCAGGTATGCTTGGAGGGTCGCTTAATTGAGGCAGGAATTTCCCTTCCTGCTTGAAATATGTTGCGCTGAGCTTCACACTGATACCCGAAGGGTGAGAAAGGTTCACACCCAGCGGAATACGATGTGTTTTGACTTCCTCTATGCCTGCAACGAACTCCTTATCCCGGTCAAAACGCTCGAACTGATATTCTGCGCTGAGTGAAACCCAGTCGTGAGGGGTCCAGAACATATACACTCTTCCAAGCTGCTCATCCCAGTCCACTTCCCGCATTTCCGCAACCGGCATAGCAGGCGGCGGCGGTGGCGCCTGATCAGGTGGTGTGTCCGACCCCGGAGGCGGAGCTTCAGGAACCGGGAAAAACATATAGGGCACTTTCAGATTTCTCCAAGAGTATTCTACTCCTCCATAAATGTTGTATGAAAATTTCTGGTCTACAGCCACTCCGTAACGCCAGGATTCCGTGCCCTCTGCATCGTCGAAGAACTGGTTGAAGCCGGCTACCTGAGTCGGTTCAATGGTCTGCTTATCAATGAGCGGCTTATAAAAGGTTTTTATTATTGCCGCACGAAAAGTCGTATCGGCAGAAATGTTCCAGATCAGTCCGAATTTCGGGTTGAAACGGTCTTCGTCGGAAGTATCACTATCAAAGAAATCGGCACTGCCTCCTGCAGTTATCGTCAAATTCTTAAGGAATCGCAGGTATGAGTAAAGATAGAGATTATTGTATCTGACTTCGCCGTCCTGAACGTCAATCAATTTTATCGGCGGGTCAATTATTTCGTTGGAGGTGATTGTTTCGAAATCTCTTTTTAAAATTCCCGCCCCTGTTACAACGCTGAACCGTTCCGATTTGAATTGGTATTGCAGTTCTCCACCATAGTTATCCTGATCCTTCTTATAATCGAATATCCCTCCCAACGACACATCATGAATAGCATCTTCAGCGTTGTTATATTTGAATGATCCGATGAGATCCGAGCCCGGAGAAAAAGCGTGGTGAAAGCCGATACGAAGAGTCCTTGACTCGTTGGTCGACCGAAGATTCGTCAGAAAATCTTCGAAGAAATTAAGGGAAAGATCACCTCGAACAATATTTCTTTCCCTAAACTCAGCCTGCACGCTTGTTTTTGCCGAGAGTGCTATCTGCGCAAACAGGTCATAGATATCCTGCTTCTGGTCGCTATTTTCACGCCACCCGTCCGTCTCATAATGGAATTGCCCGGCGCTTAAGGATGCCTTCCCCTGGATTGCCGAAACGACGATTTCATCTCCAAATGTGTTATTCCCGCCCGCTATCCCGTTCAACTGGAACGAAATTCTGTTCCTGGTGAAGAGCGGATTAAACTCATTGAATGAGAGATCCGCGGGCCCCGCCCCTTCCAGTATAAACAGATTTCCTTCAGCAAGGTGTGGCTGGATCGGCGTCATATTAATAGGCTGAAGCAGTTGTGACTGGAGCAGTTCACTCACCCTTGCTATCTCATGCCGGGGTAGAATTGAATACGAATCGGCCAGGAATCTGTGGGCCGAAAAATTTGCAGGGTCGGTGTTTACGGATTTCCATCCCTCGACCAGGGCAAGCTGTTCGAACCCCAGATCACTGTAAATCCTCGCAAGACTTGCACTCCGGGCAGCAAGATCCTGATCGAGTAGGAGTTCGGACCGATAGATTGCCCTGTTGTCATTGAGTTCGATAGCCTTCTCCATGTCATGGAGTGCCTCTACCGGCCGGTTAATGCTTTGCTTCCTGATGGCATTGTAGAAGAAGGGAGTAGGGTCCATCGGGTCCAGTTCCTCTGCAATAGATAACTCTTCGCCGGCCTGTTTGTCCCGCTTTTCTTCATAATAGGATTTTCCGAGATAGCTCCTGATAATCGAATTACCGGTATCAAGCGCCGCCGCGATCTCGATCTCCTGTCTGCCGTCTTTGAGGCATCCCACGCGTATCTTTGCGAGTCCGAGTCCAAGCCTCGGCAAGGGATCTGCCTGGTCAAGTTCAATCGCCTTCTCGAACGCCTCCTTCGATCCATTTATCTTCACCTGCGTGAGATATGCAAATCCCAGTACGGTCTGGGTTCTTGCAATGTGGGAATTCAGCGCAACAGCCTTGTCAGCAGCCTTCAAAGCTTCATCGAGGTTGCCGAATGACAGCCACATTTCGGAAAGCCTCGCCCATGCAAGGGCATTCTCAGGCTCGACTTTAACCGCTTCTTTGAGACTGTTCAGCGCTCCGTTTAAATTGAAATTCGCCTGATATGCATAGGAAAGGGCTACGTGAGCGGAAGCCGATTCGGGGTCTGCCTGCACAGCCTTCGCGGCTAAATCAAGCGCTTTTTCCTTTTCGTTCTGCGCCACTGCGATTATCGACTGAAGAGCCAGTGCCATGCTGTTATTCCGATCAAGCACCAGAGCTTTTTCGATAGCAGCCTCGGCTTCGTCGATACGGCCCACCTGCAGCAGCGCAGATGCCCGATAAAGGTAAAAACGAGGATCACTGTCCTTTAATTTCTCGGGATACTCATACACAACCGGCGGATAGTGGAGCGCCCACTGCACTTGGTCCCTCGGTTTTGCTACAAGGTATGATTGAGGCGCTTTCCCTTTTTCAGCAATCGCCGATTCTCCGGAAGTTAGTGTAATACTCCCTTCCTTATTCGTCCCCGAAACCGCACCTTTAAAAACAGTCATCGATGCCTTGTCCTTATCCAAATTGATCAGGAACTCCGTCCCCTCAACAGCGGCATTCACAAAGGGCGTAATCACCTTCAGACTTCGGGGTTGCCGGCTGAAGAAATAGGCCACCCCGTTCAGCAGTTCGATGAGAAAAGTCGTTTCCGTCTCCGGACCCGCGAGAGTGATGGTGGTATTCTGGTCGAGATGAAGTGCAGCATCGTTGAAGAGCACAACCACTGCGCGGCTCCGGCCCATCACCCTGATCGTATCGCCCGGACAATATGTGTTCCGGAGCCGGACGCTCTTCCACTGCGTTTCATCCACCCTGCGGGCCTCGACCGTTCCCTGTACCGACGCCACTTTAGCGACCCACTTCTCGCACTCACCCGCGAATGCAAAACGAGGCATGAGAATCTCGATGATCAACAGAACTGCCGGGATGAAAAGCCCTCTACTCAATAGGTTCATACTTTCTCTTCCCCTCCTCACACTTGTCAAAATATATTTTTGAAATTGCAGAAAACAAGGGACACGAGACTACTGAAACTCGCATTCAAACTCTATTTCTTCTCGATCTGAATAACCCCTGCCCATGTCTCCGCCGGCTCATGAGCTTTGTAGAACCCGCAAAGGTTTATATAGTGATCTGACACTTTATCCTTCCCGAACGCCTCATCTGCGGCCCGGAATTTTTCTGCCGCACCGTCCCACGCGCGTCTCCGGAATGCCGCGAGTCCTTCCGAAAATACTTCACAGGCTTCCCTCTCGCTTGCCGTCGCATCCTTCAACCGCGAGAGCAATTCATGCACGACGATCGACTTAGTTTTCCCCGCAAGAAGGAATTCCCCTATCTCCCTCGCGAGGAAACCTTCAAGCTGGCCGATCACTTTGTCTGAAACAAGTATATGAGTACCGAAGAATTTATTCAAACTGTCCACCCGCGTTGCCGTATTGACAATGTCGCCTATGGGGCGGTACTCGTAATGATCTACGGCTCCGATATTGCCCAAAAGAATATGGCCCGCATGGAGACTGATCCGGGTCGCCAGCGGATGCAACGCGAACGATTGACTGAACCGGCTTACCGCCTTTTCTATGTCTATTGCCGTAAGGCATGCCTTATGCCTGAGCAGAGGATCGGGATGAGCGGCTATCCAGAGCGCCAGCATGGAATCTCCGATGACATTCGACACAAGGCCCCCGTGCCGTTTCACCGGCTCAAAAAGCGTCTGGTAATAGTCGTTCATTATTCTTCCAAGTTCCTTGGGTTGAACAGTTTCGGAAAGCGTCGAATATTGTCCGGCGTCGGTGTACATGCACACACCGTACACAAGCCGGCTTCCCTCTCTGAGGTCCGTCACATTCTTTGCTATCTGATCGATGACATGATTCGGCAGGTAGTAGCCGACGGCGGTTCTGATATTCTTTCGCTCCCTGTTCAC
>JBFLXP010000255.1:0-4827 GCA_040757315.1 Nitrospirota bacterium | reverse complement strand
AAAAAGAATTTAATGTAGTTGTCGTTGATATTCTCTCCGGCAAAGGCTTCGATAAGCGAGAAGTGGTAACCGAGCCGTATGCTGAAATTCATGTAGTTTTTCGAAATGATCGCATAACTGCTCTTCCCCATCTCTTCAAGCTGCTCTTCCGGCACCGACGCAGTGTGGGCGAGCATGCCCAAAAAACCTTTGGCGTCAGCAGGGGGCGGTCCGGGCCATTTCATGCTCCGCATTCCTCTGAGCATGGCTGAAAAAGGGATCGAGTAAATATCCTCCGGCGCAGCCTTCTTGATATTCTCCTTAAGCCCTCCTTCGAGATCCAAAAGCTGCACGTTCACGGGGATGCCGGCCGCAAGGCCGACAGGCTTAAGGCCCTCCATCCCCTGACTCTCTCCCATGCTGAACATCTCAAGCATAGCCATTTCATGAGCAAAGCGGGTTATATCGTGGTATGTCCTGCAGTTCTCCGGTCTGAAGTCCTCTCGATGGGGATCCGTCAGGTTGAGCGGAACTACCCATTTGAGAACTTTTTCAAGAGTCTTGAAGAGATGAGTATCCTTGAAAGGCTCTCTCCTCTTCCTGGCGTATTCAAGGAGCTGTTCCACTTTTCCCTCGTAAATATTGCAATTTATCGCGTCAACGGTTATCTCCTGCCCGTCTTTGATCACGCTTGTGGCAACCTCCGTATCGAGGATCGTCGGGACTTGGTATTCCCTCGAAAGGGACGCCATATGGCCGGTAGGGCTGCCTACGTCCGTGACAATCGCCACAGCCTTGTTCATGACCGTAACGTATTTCGGGTTGGTATGTTTGGCAACGAGAACGGCGCCGTCAGGGAAGATTTTCACTTCCTCATCATCCCTCAGAATAAACGCCTTGCCGTGCCCCACCCCCTTGCTCGCAATTACACCTTTGTCGAGCAGCACATTATAGCCCTCCACGCGCATGGGAAGACAAGCCGAGGGCGCAGGCTGCGAAGTAACCGTCCTCAGCGGTCTCGACTGAAGCAGATATATTTTCCCGTCGCTGCCGACCGCCCATTCAATATCCTGAGGAGAACCATAATGATCCTCCAGTTGCATGCCGTATTGCGCCAGCATCTTTATCTGTTGGTCATCGAGGCACGCGCGCCTTCTTCTATCCTCCTGAACCGGCTTTTCTTCGATGCCTCCCCCTTCACTGCATATGAGCATCTTCTCCTTGTCCGCAACGTGCCTGTCTAGTATCACCCCCTCGGGATGTCGCGACACGATATATGTATCTGCGGACGATGTCCCGTCCACGACCGCCTTCCCGAGACCGTACGTGCCGTTTATCAAGATGTGATCTGTATCGGGATTATTGGGATCTCGTGTATACATAACGCCTCCTGAAGCGGCGTCGACCATACTCAAAACGCCCACCGCCATCACCATCTCATCCTGAGAAAAACCCTTTGTTTTGGAATAGAATATCGCCCTCGGGGTGAAAAGACTTGCGACCACCTCTCTGTATTTCTGCAGAATCTGATCGCCTGTAACGTTGAGGAAAGTTGCATACTGACCTGCGAAGCTGAATTCGCTGTCTTCGCGGATAGCGCTGCTCCTGACAGACACAGGCACGTGCCCGCCCGCTTTCCTGGAGAGAAGCGAATAACCTTTCTGAACGGCATCCTCCAGGTCGGGCGGAATCTCCGCTTCCAGGATCAGGCAGAATATCTCTTTGCTGAATTTGTTCAAGTCCTCCAGATTCTCTATATTGAGTAGCGACAGCCTTTCACCGATCCTTTCGTCGAGTCTGTTGTGATCCATGAATTTGACAAATGCATAGGCGCTGATGGCAAATCCTTCGGGGGTGGGAAGTCCGAGGGTGTTATGTAATTCCCCCAGATTTGCTGTTTTGCCGCCTGCAACGCCCACGTCTCTGGTGCTCAGCTTTTCCAACGGGATCGTGAGGTCGCTTACGGGGATTTCCATCTTGTATTCGAGGATTTCCTCGATTCTTTGCCTGATTTCTCCGTGAATTTGGTATAACTGACCGTATTTTTTCGGAGAAAGGGCGTCAAGGTTCTCTATGATCTTCAGAACCCTTTGTTCCACAAGGCGAGTACTTGTCTTGATATACTGAACATCGAACAAGAACTCGCCCGAAAATTTCTCTTCCATATCGGCCATGAGTTCGAGGGTCTGATTGTTTGCTGAAAGAAGGTTCCGGAATGCGAGATACCTCATTGTTAATGCCTCTCTGACGGTATCATTTACAGCGGCTTGCTGTGAGGATTTCTTAAATAATTCCGAGAGCTTGAACATAGCTAATTATACCCCCTAAAAAAAAACTTGACAAGTTTGCCTCGGATCATTATCATATCTGCGAACTAATGATATTTTGTAATAACTTTATGATGATATTTTGATATTATGGAATTGATAGATAGAGAAGACCACCAAAAATTATATCTGCAACTCTATGAAATCTTGCGGAAAAAAATCGAGACCAATGAATGGACAGTAGGCGCTCAAATCCCTACCGAAGAGGAGCTTTGCAAGATGTTCGGCGTCAGCAGGGCGACAGTGCGTACGGCCATTCTCGAACTGGTACGCCAGGGATACCTGAAACGTCAGCAGGGCAAAGGCACGTTTATTTTCAGGAATATCGTTTCCGAAGGGCTGACTATGCAGACAAGCCTCAAAGAAGTGCCGGTCGAAAAAGGACACGAACTGTCCTCACGGGTTTTGGCCAGGACTGTAATGATGCCGGTCGACGAGCTTGATCTCAGGCTGGATATCTCTCCCGACAAACACGTCATATATATAAAACGGATATGGGCGATACAGGACGAACCGGTGGTTCTTCAGGAAAGCTTTGTCCCCTATCATCTGTGTCCCCTCCTTCTGGAGGACGATATTGAGCGCCATTCACTCTTCGAAACCTTCGAGAAGAAATACGGAATAAAGATTACTCGCGTCAAGAACCATATAGACATCACCCGCCTCACTTCTGATGAGGCGAGAATTCTCGGCCTGACCGAGGGTTCGCCTGCCCTGCTCATGACTCAGCAATTTCATTCCGGCGACACGTTGATTATGTATGTTCGGTCGGTCAAGCGCCCCGATAGATTCCGCCTTTTAGTGGAACTCGAAAGAAAAGTCGCATAGAAAAGGAGGGTTTTATGTCAGACGGAAAACTTGTAAAAGACGTAATGGTGGGTATCTTCGAGTATCCTCATATCCCGTACTGGTTCACGATCAACCAGGCGGTAAGGATTGTCAAGGTGTCGTTCATCAGTGCGAAGAAGTATCCCGAGCCTATGGCCATTCTCGTGTTCGACGAAAAGTACAACCTCATGGGCACCCTGACGCTCAAGGATATCCTCAGAGGGTTGGAGCCCAGGTTCATGACGACATCAGAGAAGGTGCAGGGTTACAAGGAGCAGGAATCGGAGCTTTCCCTCATCTGGGACACGCTCTTTTCGAAGCAGTCGAAGGAGCTTGCTGAAAAACAGGTAAGCGAGATCATGGCGCCGGCAAAATATTTTGTGGAGCCCGGTGATCCGATCACGAAAGCGGCTTACCTCATGGTCCACCACGACCTGATATTGCTGCCGGTCCTGGAGAACAAGAAAAAGTTTGTAGGTCTCGCGCGGATGCTCGAGGTGTTCGATGAAGTCTCGAGCGCGATCATGAGTGAATAGGAGGGCGACATGGCAGATAAAGAGAAAAAGAGAACTGAAGGGTTGCCGGAGCCGCCAGCCGAAATAGTAATTGCGGAAGTAAAACCGAAGTTTGACTGGAGAAGGGTTTTTTTCATTTTGCTGGGATTGGGAATGTTTCTCCTCATTTATTATATGCCGCCGTGGAGAGATGCAGTTGATCCTACCGGCAAAGCATTCCCGTTGTCGCCCGAGGGCAAAGGCGCCATTGCTTTATTCCTGATGGCGGGCATATGGTGGGTATTCGAGGTCGTCCCTATTGGCGTTACGAGTATAGCAATCGGCGTCATGCAGGCGCTTTTTGCTATACGCTCTGCCAAAGAAGCATTCAGAGATTTCATGGATCCGTCGGTCATGTTCATCTTCGGGTCGGTTGTCATCGGTCTTGCCTTTACGACAACAGGTCTGACCAAACGCCTAGCCTATAAAATGCTCGAGGTTGTGGGCGAAAAAACAAGTATGATTCTGCTCGGAAGCTGTGTTGTCACGGCAGGATTAACGCTTGTTATGGCACATACTGCCGCTGCGGCAACGGTATTCCCGATTCTCCTTGCAATAAATAGCCTGTATGGTGAAGGCGACAAACCGACAAAGTTCGGAAAGTCCCTTTTCATAGGTATGGCCTATGCTGCAGGAGCAGGCAGTATTATTACTTTTCTTGGTGCAGCGAGAGGACCGGCTGCTGCAGGCATGTTCAAGGAATTTACCGGAAGAGATATCGGTTTCTTTGAACTGACAAAGTACATGTTTATCATTGGCTGGCTTATGGTCCTGGTTATTTGGCTTTATTTAAAAGTCTTCATGAAAGCAGAAAAAAAGGTTATTCCAGGATTAAAGGAAAAGGTAAGAACCCTTTCTAAGGGGCTCGGCCCCATGACAAGAAATGAGAAGTTCGTCATCATGTGCGTTATCGGGGTTGTCATTGTGATGTCGCTCCAGTCCTTCGTCCCGGCTTTAAAGGTGCTTGACCGATCAGCGCTTATTCTTTGCTCAACCCTTCTCTTTTTCATCTTCAAAGTGCTCACCGTAAAACAACTGGAAGATATCCCCTGGAACATCATCCTCCTTTTCAGCGGTGCAATGAGTATCGGTTTCTGTCTCTGGAAAACGGGAGCCGCGCAGTGGATGGCCGTTCAGTG
>JBFLXP010000254.1:0-4838 GCA_040757315.1 Nitrospirota bacterium | reverse complement strand
GTCGTCAGCCGAAACATCTCCCGCCCAGAAGAAATCCTGCCTCAACTGCCATCCTCAAATAGCAAAAGGCAGGAATATTCATCCTGCCGTGAATTTGGGATGCGAGGTGTGTCACTCGGCGGCGGGGGAAAAGGAACATCACAAGAATGGAGGAAGAATGCGGCTCTGGAACGATATGCCCGCCCTTTGTTTCAAGTGCCACAAGGAATCCGAATTTACCGGTCAGGATATCCATCCTCCCGTCGCAAAGGGTATGTGTGACACCTGTCACGATCCGCATCATTCGGACCATCGAGATCTCTTGAAAGATGAGCCGCTGGAACTCTGTTTCAAGTGCCATGCCAAGGAAAAATATACCAGGAAATATGTCCACAAGGTTGCGCTGGGGGGATGTGGTGCGCGGTGTCATGATCCCCATTCAAGCGACTACCCTCGCCTCCTGTCAGCGCAGGTCGGAGACATGTGTATAGGATGTCACAGGTTGCAACAATCAGGTATGCATATCGTTGCTCTTCCCGGGGGTAGAGTTCATCCTATTTCAGGTGTTGCCGATCCCAAGAACCGGAAAAAAGAGATGAACTGTGTAAGCTGTCACAACCCTCACAGTTCCAACTACGAAAGACTCTTCACCACAAAAAGGAAGTGCGTCCGCTGCCACAAATACTAAGCTCCGTAAATGAAACGCCGATCATCTGTTAACAATAATTTCGGATTTTGCCGTCTTCGTATATTCTCCATTCGAAATGCTCGTGTACAGGATGCAGTAGCCCGTCGGCATGTCCTCTGAAATAGTGAATTTAATGGTCGAACTGTGAGTCCCTTGATCCCGCGAAATCTCCCTTTTTGCAATTTCCACACTTTTTATACTATTTGCAAGAATCCGTGTCTCAGTGATTCTCATGGTCTTCAAGGGTTCCGGCCCAAGAACGGTATATCGCACATTGGCCTCGATTTTTGAACCGGTTTCAGCGATGAGCGGAGTAACTGCTGAGTCATCAACGAGCAGCCCGGCACGTTTTTCGAAGTCTATCAGTTCTTGTGCCTTCCGCTCCTCCTTCTTAGTCTCTTCAGCCATTTTCTGCTGTTCTTTGACTTCCTCGGCCTTCTTCTCTTCCTTTTTTGTCTCCTCGGCCTGCTTCTGATTATCTTTGATCTTTTCGGCCTGCTTATCTTTCTCCTTCTTTTCCTCCGCTTTCCGTTCCAGGTCTTTCTTTTCTTCCGCCTTCTTCTCTTTTTCTTTTAACTCTTCAGCTTTCTTTTCTCGCTCTTTTTCTTTCTCCACCTTTTTTTCTTCGGGTTTCTTTTTTTCCACCTGCTTGAATTTGTTTTTTAATCTTCGAGAAGCTTCTTCCCTGTCTTCAACCTGGCGGTCTTCATATTCGATCTTTGCCATACTCACAGCGTCGACAAGGAATGAGCCGACGATAAACCCGCCGAAATTCCCCGCGACAACGTCGCCGAGGGCGCCTCCTGCAAGCATGCGGAGCATATACTTGGCATCGGGGTTGTTCTTAATGTTCTTAATAGGAGAGGAAGCACAGCCGGAGAGAAACAATGCGGCCAGGAAGAAAGAGAATAGTCTGCCAACGGGTCGTTTCACGGGAAGTGTCCTTAACTATGCTAATTTACTATCTTTTTTTAGAAATTGTCAAATGAGAATTCGGACCGAGGGAGTTGCCCCGGCAGATTCTTTCCGGGAAGGCAGAAAAAAACACCCTCCGGGAGAGGCGGAGGGCGTGAGAAGGAGCAGATTCAGGTGAGATTATTTATCCCAAATATGACACAGAAAATCAACCAAGTCTGTGATTCAAATCACCGTCCAAAAAACATTCAGACACAGACTCCTTTCGTAACTTTGCACAAAAGAATCGCACGCTCCGCATCAGTCTTTCACATGTTCGCATATGAGCGTTTTCGCTTGAAAGGCGCGAAGACAAATGTCATAATATACTTCATTATTACTACGGCAATTAAATAGATGAAAGATGTCATGCTCCGACCCCCGATAACTACCTTCGAGGGCATGCTTGATCGGAGCATCCAGTCCCTTATGGATTCCGTCCTCCGACTTGATCGGGGGATCAAGCCGGGGAATGACGTCGTTTTGGTATTTACTTGCCGGAGTAATAATATGGAAAGGGAAGCTGTCAATAGATGGTTGGGCCGCATTCGTTGAGCCGTGTCGGAAAGAAGCAGATGTCGGATAGTACGTTGTTGGCTTAAATAATGATCTTACGCGAAAGGGAGGAAAGATATGGCGGCAAAGTTATTGAAGAAGGTTAATAAGAAGGCCAAGGAAGTAAAGAAGAAAGTCACGAAACAGGCGAAAGCCGTAAAGAAAAAGATCGGAAAAAAAGCAAGGGCTGCGGAGAAAAAAGTAGCGAAGACGGTCAAAGCGGTCAAGAAGAAGATTTCATAACGGATTCGATTTCCAAAATATTCTGACATAATGATGTGGCTCGATTTCCGAGGCCGGATGAACGGCATTGTTCATGTCTGTCCGGCAGGGGATACGTTCTATCTGTGCTTTCTCCACCCCGGGGAGTAATGATGGTGGCGATATTGAGGATAGTCGTAGTACAAATAGTGTAAAGAGAACGAGAAGGGGAAGTAGTAAGGATAGGGCGATAGATAGTAGCGCGGCTGGTAGTAGCCGGAATAAAGAGAGTAATATGGATACGTGTCGGTATAAACGTAACCATAGTCAATACTGTCCAGGTAGCGTGCCACGGACTGTTCATTCCAGTAATCATAATACGACGGCGGATAGCAGCCGCCAAACGCCAAGATCAACATAATTAGAATCAATAATTTAGGCATCACTAATCTCCCGTCGCTGCCTGAATCCCGCAAAGATCAATATCTGATTTCAGTATATCAAAAATCAATTAAGGTCCGGAATGTTCGATCTTAAGGGAGATTCTGCGGGCACACATTAATTAGTGTCTGTCCATAAACTCGCATGTTGTCATTGTCCGGCTTGACCGGACAATCCAGAAGTATTTGAAGACACTGGATTCCCTCTATGAGTCGTAGACCGAACAAGTCGGGGGAATGACAGATTACGTAAATCATGCTTTATGGACAGACTCTAATCAAAATGGCGGGGCGGACGGGACTTGAACCAAATTGCCCCACTGAATTCCATTTCATTTTTGGCGGGTTACAAAGTGACAGATTTGTCCGCAGACACCGGGCCTTCGGACCTTTTGACTGCAATTGATTGCTGTAGTATATTATGGTAATATACCTTTATGATTGACCTCGACAAGATAGCGGGGTTCGACTGGGATGCCGGAAATGCACGGAAGAATGAGAAACATGGCGTCACGCATGCGGAAGCCGAACAGGTATTTTTTAATGAACCGCTCTTTATTACACCGGATGAGAGTCACAGTGAATCCGAGCAAAGATATCGAGCTCTCGGAGAAACAGGAAACGGGAGACGCTTGACGGTCGTTTTCACATTGAGGCAGGCCGATGCGCTGATCCGAGTCATATCCGCCAGGAATATGAACGCCAAAGAAAGGAAGTTATATGAACAAGAAAGTAAAATCAATCCCGAAGTTTAAGACAGAGGCGGAAGAGCGCCGCTTTTGGGAGACTCATGATACTACAGAGTATTTTGATTCCTCCAGGATGGTACGTGCCCGGTTCCCCAATCTTAAGCCTTCTACGCAGTCGATATCTTTACGTCTGCCGCTCTCGCTTCTTGAAGCAATACGCATTGAGGCAAATAAACGGGACGTGCCTTATCAATCGCTCATAAAGGTATGGTTGTCGGAACGGTTGAAGCAGCAGACATCGAGAATGAAAGCAGCAAACAAATAACGGCATCATTTTCCCCTATCTGAGGCCATCCCCAAGGGGTAAACCCCGTGGCGTATTATTAATGCCAGTATTCCTCTTCTAAAGGAGACCTCATTCGCTCAGTTGCTTCTTCTATCGGCGGTGTTACCGGAAAAGAAATAACTATGAGTAAAGAAAGTCGCTGACAATTGTGTATAATTAACCCATGGGGAATAAGGAATTTACGAAAAAACTCAATCCCGAGGGCGACAATCGATTGAGGGTAAAAATCGAAACAGCAAAGGGTAAGGTGAAAGATATCGTGGTTCAGCTTGAGACAAAAATAAAGGATAAGTGGTATCCTATTGTGAGATACGATTGCTCACATGGCTTTTTTCACAGAGATTTGCTGAATCCCAAAGGAGAAAAAACTAAACAACCAATCGCTATAGAAAATCTCAAGGACGCATTAACATATGCAGAGCAGGATATAAGAGATCGTTGGGAATGGTATAAAGAAAAATTTAAGAAGGGGTTAAAATAGATGACCAAGAAAGAACTTATTAATAAAAATATAGGAATAACGTTCGACTTTCTCAGGTATGTTGTTGATCATCCCGAAATGCTTGATTCCATACCAAATGGCGCAGAACTCTCTTTCATTGATAAAGATATGCCTATACCATCAGAAGAAATCAAGAAATCCAGAAGAGTAATGCGATATAAAGTTCAGCATATCTTTGAACCTGTGGCATTAAAAGGATAAAATTAGCACATTTTTCGCTGCCTGAATCCCGTCAATGATCAACATCTGATTCCAGTATATCAAAAAAAATTGAAGTCCGGAAGTCGATGGCGTGTCCAATATACAGGGACTGGTCTGCAATGCTTTGGAGGATATAAACGTAATAGGGCATAATCAAATGGCGGGGCGGACGGGACTTGAACCCGCGACCTTCCCGACAAGTCGGGACGTTCTAACCAGAAGAAGATACAAGGCTCAGGAGCATATCTTTCCTATGGTAGGATTTCAAGGCTGTTTCTCTTTT
>JBFLXP010000253.1:0-4854 GCA_040757315.1 Nitrospirota bacterium | reverse complement strand
GTATGGTGATGTGATCGGACGATTTTAGGGCAAGGACGGTATTTTTTGTGAAAAACGAAGAAATGAAAACAGAAAAGAGGGGGGTTTCCCATGGAATATGTAAGTGCAAATCAATTCACGACCACAAGGAGATTTTCGAGAACACCGTGTTCGATGACTGTCGATTGTTCCGTTTTTTCGAAGGATTCGAAAGACCGGCGCTGGATGGATCTGAAGGCGAACGCTACTGACATCAGCGATGCGGGGATAGGAATAGTGACCGACTATCCGCTTTCGCCCGGCCATATGATCTGGTTCAACGGCGGAATAAAAGAGAAGGCGGGACTCGTGCGCTGGTGTACCCCGTTCGATAGCGGCTATCATGTAGGGATCGAATTAGACGGAAAGTATATAACAACGCTCGATGAAGCAACCGATATATTCAACGGGCGTCTTGAAAAACTTGAACAGCGCTGTCTGGATCCTAATGAAAAACGGGAAGATCTCCTGCAGGCGACCAAAGAGGCGATCGACGACGTCCTATTCGCCTGTGCGAAATTCGAGCGCCAGGTGAATGACAATGATGTCATTCGACAGGCCCGCGTCAGATTCAGGGAAAAAACGAATCCCATACTCTCGAAAAGCTATTGTATCAATCGTGCCCGTACGTGGCCGCAGGGGCAACAGGGCGATTACAAAACCCTTGAAATAGCCTATAAGAATACTCCGCTTTCGGATGGCATCGGGTATTACCTCGACCTGTGCCTGCTGAATTCAGACCTTGCTCCGGCGATACGGAACAGGATAGTGAAACTCGAAAACATATTGAGAGATGAATTGAAGCAAAGAACAAAGCCTCATGTTCTCAATATTGCCTGTGGCTCCTGCCGCGAGGTTTTTTCACTCGCACCTGAGATTGAGGCATCGGGTGCCCGCTTTACGTGTATCGATATCGACAACGACGCGCTCGCTTTTGCCGCGAACCGCCTATCCTATACGAATATTTCTCCCTTGACCTCCGATCAGGTTGTGCTCCGCAAATATAACGCCCTGCGCATGTTTGACCACGAATTGAATATGAGCGAGTTCGGGAAACAGGACATAATCTACAGTGTCGGTTTCTTTGATTATCTGGAATCGGAGTTTCTTGCACGCCTATTTCGCGCTCTTTACGGTCTGCTCAATCCAGGAGGTGTTCTCGTCACGTCGTTCAAAGACGCTGCCCGTTACAGGCATCAGGACTATCACTGGCTTGTGGACTGGGACGGTTTCCTCCAGCGGGACGAGGTGGATTTCTGGAAAGTATTTGCCGATGCGCGGATACCCGAGAATGTGATCACGGAAACGCGCGAGGACTCGGGAGTAATCGTTTTTTATTTGGCAGCGCGTTAGGACTTCGGAGCGACATCTGATATACTTAAAAGACTGTGGATAGAAAAGTTGTCGTTACCGGCGTAGGCGTAGTATCGCCCGTCGGCATCGGAAAAGAGCGATACTGGCAGGCCTTATTTGAAGGTAAGTCTGGCTTCCGGAAGATAACGCTCTTCGATACATCGATGCTTGCTGTTCACCGGGCAGGCGAGATCGGCGATTTCGATCCGATTGCCCTGCTGGGGAAGAAAGGGCTTCGCACGCTCGACAGGGCCACTCAATTGGTCAGCTCTGCTGCAAAACTCGCCCTGGAGGATGCGGGCATTCAGATTACTGAAGAAAACACTTATTCCACCGGTGTTTCAATAGGCGCGACTTTCGGCAGTCTTCACAGCATTGCTCAGTTCGATCGTCAAGGGCTTACAGAGGGACCCAGGTATGTCAATCCTTCTCATTTCCCGAATACGGTAATAAACTCGCCGGCGAGTCAGGTGTCGATACGCTTCAAGATCAAAGGGTTCAACGCGACTATATCAACCGGATTCTGCGCCGGTCTCGATGCCGTGTCATACGCGACGGATTTCATACGCCTGGGACGGGCGCAGGTCGTCCTGGCAGGGGGTGTCGAGGAGTTGTGCGAAGAGACATTTCTCGGGTTTTACAAGCTCGGCTGCCTTTCGGGAGCGGACGGCTCCGAGCCGGCCTGTTGCCCCTTTGATGCGAGGAGGAATGGAACGATACTTTCTGAGGGAGCTGCCGTTCTGGTTCTCGAAGACGAAGAATATGCTCTTAATAGAGGCGCTTCTATCATGGCGAAGGTGCGAGGTTATGGGAATTCCTTCGATCCGACTGCCTCAATGGATTTCTCCCACGATGGTCATGGTCTGAAGGAAGCCATTACGCGTGCCTTGAAGAATGAGTCGCCTGGGTCCGATAGGGTAGATTACATTTCTTCATGCGCGAATTCGACAAGAGGTCTCGACAGAATGGAGACTGCCGTTATTAAAGACGTTTTCGGCGGTTCGGCCTATGATATTCCCATGAGCTCGATAAAATCCATGATAGGCGAGACGTTTTCGGCATCAGCTTCGTTCTCGCTTGCGGCCGTTGTAGGTTCACTGAAAGAGGGGATCATTCCTCCCACGATAAACTATGCAGAAAAAGACCCGGCATGCGACCTTGACTGCGTCGCGAATGTCGGAAGGCAGAGGACTGTAAAATCTGCGCTTGTTATTGCCGCGGACCCTTATGGTCACAACGCGGCCATAGTACTCTCCGGACACGGAAGGTGATGATGGAAATAGACATTAATGGAATCAAGAGACTCATACCGCAACGATATCCTTTCCTTATGATCGACAGGGTTGTCTCTGTGGAGCCCGGAAAGGAGGCTGTCGCCGTAAAGAACGTTTCGGCAAATGAGGCTTTTTTCTCCGGTCATTTTCCTGAAAGTCCGGTTATGCCCGGAGCGCTCATTATCGAGGCGATGGCTCAGACTTCGATAGTCCTTTTCGCCGCCGGAAAAGAGAATGAAAGAGACAATGCACCCATATACTATTTCGGTTCGTGCAAGGCCCGTTTTTTTCTTCCTGTGGTGCCGGGTGACCAACTGAAGTTGAAGGTGGTGAATGTTAAATCCCTTCCTGCCGGCGCATATGTCTCGGCGGAGGCTTTTGTCGACGATAAGAAAGTTTCGGAAGCCGAGCTTGTGTTCAGCGTAAAGAATGAATAAACGTGTAGTTGTAACGGGTCTTGGCGCCGTTTCCTCTCTCGGCATCGGCTGGCCGGAATTTTGGGACGGCCTGCTGAATGGGAAGTCGGGAATAAGTCCGGTCTCATCAATCGACACTCGCGACCATTTCACGCATAACGGGGGAGAGGTGAAGAATTTCGATCCGCGGAAATTTATTGCGGAAGAGCGGTTGAACCGGTACAATCGTTCGTCCCATCTGGCTGTTGCGGCGGCTGGACTGGCGAGGGAAGACGCGGGTCTGTCGGGAGATGTTCTGCCCCGGCAGAGGACGGGAATATGCATCGGAACGACCACCGGATCGATACAGGCCATTGAGCGAATCAATGACAGGGTGTTGGCTAATGAGGAAGTGGAACTTGATTTGATCTGTCAGCTTCCGCCCCACTCGACGCCAGCCGCGATTGCGAGAGAAATGGGGATAAGCGGGCCTAATTGCATGATCTCGACCGCGTGCGCCGCAGGGAATTACGCCATAGGGTATGGTTGCGATCTCATCCGTTTGGGCAGAGCAGATGTGATTTTTGCCGGAGGGTCCGATCCCTTTTCGAGGATATCTTTTACGGGATTCAATCAATTCTCGGCGGTTGCTCCCGAGAAGTGTCAGCCTTTCGACAAAAACCGGAAGGGCATGATGGTGGCTGAAGGCGCCGGAGTTCTCGTTCTCGAATCCCTGGATCATGCTCTGAATAGAAACGCGCCGGTCTATGCAGAGATTTTAGGCTATGGCCTTAGTTGTGACGCGCAGCATATGACGCAGCCTTCTGTGGAAGGGGTCGCTCAGTGCATGAGGAATGCTATGCGGGCGGCAGGGGTAACGTCGGAACAGGTGGATTATATCAGCGCCCACGGCACCGGCACACAAGCAAACGATAAGACTGAATGTGCGGCCATCAAGCTTATTTTCGGCGACAGGTATAGGGAAGTGCTTGTTAGTTCCATCAAATCGATGCTCGGACATACAATGGGTGCGGCTTCGGCGCTGGAGGCAGTCGCCTGTGCTCTTGTGGTAAAAAACGACATGATCCCGCCGACCATAAACTATGAGACTCCGGACCCTGAGTGTGACATAGACTGCGTCCCGAATCGAGCAAGACGACAGACTGTTATGATTGCTCTTAATAATTCATATGCCTTTGGCGGAAACAACGCATCGTTGGTTCTGAAGAAATTTCTGACCTGAGGAGGGAGTTGAAGAATGGATGACAACCTGAAAAAGGATATTATGGCAATAATCGCTGACGTGACGGGATTTGATGAGGAGGAGATAACACCTGATACGAATTTCTATACCGAACTGGAGGTTGACTCCATCAAAGCTATCGAAATCACTGTTGCCATAGAGAAAAAGTTCAAGATATCGGTAAGAGACGAAGATGTGCCGGGCATAACAACTGTGAGACAAGCTATCGAGACGGTAGAGAGGCTCATAGAAGAGAAGGCAAGTGCGGAAAAAAAGTAGTAGTCAATCTTACGACGTAATAATCATCGGCGCGGGCATCAGCGGCCTTGTCTGCGGCTGCTACCTTGCAAAAGCAGGAATGAAAGTGCTTGTCGCGGAGCAACACTTCAAGCCTGGAGGTTACTGTACGTCCTTTAAAAGACATGGATATAATTTTGATGCCGCGGCCGATTGTTTTGGAGGTTATAGAGAAGGAGGTACGACAAGGAAGATATTGAGTGACCTTGGAGTCGACAAAAAGATTGAAATAGTGAGGCCCGATCCGACAAATATTATCATAACGCCGGATTAT
>JBFLXP010000252.1:0-4865 GCA_040757315.1 Nitrospirota bacterium | reverse complement strand
CGCTCCGTGCGGGCAGCTTATCTCCAAACTCAAGAAAGGCATAAATCTTGGATATCTCGAATGTCATACGTCAGTTGATCATATCGGCTTTCCCCATCCTTATTGCGATAACATTTCACGAGGTCTCTCATGGGCTCGTCGCTTACAGATTGGGCGATCCGACGGCGAAGATGCTGGGAAGGCTGACCCTGAACCCTCTGGCGCACATCGATCCCATTGGCACGGTTTTGATGCCGTTGATGCTGATCGTCCTGACGAACGGCCAGTTTGTCTTCGGGTACGCGAAACCGGTTCCCATAAATCCGGCGAATTTCAGAAATCCCAAGAGGGATATGGCGATATCGGCAGCGGCAGGCCCGGCCATGAATATCCTTCTCGCAATTGTCAGTATTTCCCTTTTGAAAGCGGTACTGGCCCCCTTGTCTTTTGCACTGCCTGAATCCGTCAGCTCGGCAGTAATAACGCCGCTGATTCTTATTTTTCAGTCCAGCGTCGTGATTAACGTTGTGCTGGCCGTATTCAACATGATCCCGATCCCTCCGCTTGACGGAGGCAGAGTTCTCACGGGCCTTTTGCCGCACCGGCAGGCGGTCTCGTTCAGCAAGATCGAACCTTTCGGTTTTATCATCGTGCTATTGCTTATCGCCTCGGGGATTGCGAATTATTTTGTGCTGCCGGTAGTGGAGTTCTTTTTGCATATTTTGCAGATGTTTTAGATTATCAAAGAAGCATAATAATATCGCTTTCGTCATTCGCCGACTCGGTTGGGGAATCCAGAAACAACTGGATTCCTGGTCAAGCCCGGAATGACACACATAGGACATTATTAGCCGTCTCATAATAGTACTGACATCCGGTTCAAAGAGCCAAGGATTCAATTGACCGGAGTAACTCCCCCTTCCCCTCTTAACCCAAGAGGGGGGATATCCCTCCCCTTAAGGTAAGGGGAGGTTAGGAGGGGTTATGATGAATCCCTGAGTCGATGGAGTCAATGTATATACTATTTTGAGACCCTTAAAAGTACAGTCATCAACAGTTGGCAATAGATTTCAGACATGCGAGGTAATGAATAAATGATAAAAGAGCGCGTTCTCAGCGGCATGCAGGCAAGCGGAAAGCTCCACCTTGGAAACCTGGTCGGCGCCTTGAACAACTGGGTAAAACTCCAGGACAGATACGACTGCTATTACTTTGTGGCCGACTGGCATGCACTAACGACGGGATATGCCGACCCTTCATCCATAAGGGAATCGACTAAAGACCTTCTTATCAACTTCCTCGCTGCCGGCCTCGACCCCGAGCGATGCACGATATTCCTGCAATCAAGGATTCCCGAGCATGCCGAGCTCCATCTGCTTCTTTCGATGATAACGCCACTCGGCTGGCTCGAAAGGGTGCCGACGTACAAGGAAAAACAGCAGGAGCTCAAAGAGAGAGACTTGTCCACGTATGGGTTTCTCGGCTACCCATTATTGCAGACTGCGGACATCATCATTTACAGAGCGAAATATGTTCCGGTCGGCGTGGACCAGGTGCCGCATCTTGAAATAAGCCGCGAGATCGCACGCCGTTTCAACTACCTCTATACCGAGGTTTTTCCTGAGCCTGAAGCTTTGCTGACGGAGTTCCCCAAAGTTGTCGGCACGGATGGAAGAAAAATGTCCAAGAGTTACGATAATGCGATATATCTTTCCGATTCACCCAAAGAGGTGGAACAGAAGATCAGGACGATGGTAACGGATCCTGCACGGGTGAAAAAAACCGACGCGGGGAATCCGGAATTATCACCTGTTTACCACCTCCACAAAATATTCTCTTCAAAGGAGGAAATTGAAAGAGTGGGTCATGGGTGCCGGACAGCCGGAATAGGTTGCATCGAGTGTAAGAAGATCCTTATCAAGAATGTCTTTGCCGTGATGGAGCCGATCTGGGCAAAACGCAAGGAACTTTTGGATAATCCCGATGTTCTGAACGGGATTGTCGAGAAGGGCACCGAGAAGGCCCGGAAGGTCGCAAGGGAGACAATGCATCTCGTCCGCCAGGCGATGGGACTGCTTTAAGTTTTCTCCGGGGGCGGGTTATAATCGAATAAAGGAGCCATTCAATGCCGAGAGAAGCAGTGCGGTATCTTGAAAATGCAAAAGATATCTTAAGAAAAGCCAGGATCGAAGATAACCGGTACGAAGACATCAAACCGGTCAGAGAAGCGTTCGGAACAGCTTATCTTGCGGTTTTGGAAGCTATAAACGAGGCCTTGCTGAAAAAGGGGGTTTCAAAAAAAGACCTTCCCAAGAAAGTCGAAGAATACGAAAAGGCTCTGAAGAAATACCCGACTGTCCACAACGGCAAGCTCTTAAAAGAATTCACCATGCTGTATGACGCATTGCACATCGCCGGATACTACCGTGGCCTTATCTATAACGTTGATGCGGTAAAAGACTACCTCAAGGCAGCGAAGTCGTTTATCGGCAAAGTGAAATAACACAGAATCGGGGCCCCCGAGGTATCACGATAAGAATTGTGATAAAGCCGCTCCTATGCCGCATCTGCTCCACTTCATCATTTTACGTCTTCTAATAACCCGGACTACATTTTTATTCCTACATCCGGGAAAAACCTGGCCAGTTCGCGCACCTTGTCGAGAAGCAGCAGGATTCCGAAGACGATGAGGATCAGCCCGCTGACGATCATGATTACCCGCATGTGTTTGACGATCTTCGGAGAATAGCTGAGAAACACGTTTAGTGCCAATGCAGATAAAAAAAATGGGAGCGCGAGGCCCAGCGAATAGACGGCGAGCAACTGAAATCCGTAAAGGGCTGACCCTTTCGCACCTGCATAAAGAAGGATCGTCCCGAGAATCGGCCCTATGCAGGGACTCCAGCCGGCCGCGAATGTCATGCCCACAAGAAACGTTCCAATGTATCCTCCCGGCTTTCCGCTGAGATAGACTTTCTTATTTATCATCAGAAAATCAAGTTTCAGAAGGCCGGAGACGAAAAGACCGAATATGATGACAAGTATTCCACCGATTATCCGGATGATATCCGCATAGGCATCGAAAAACCTGCCCAGCGCCGACGATGATATGCCGAGGGCGATGAAGACCGAGGAGAACCCCGCGATAAACGCAAGGGAGTTCGTGACCGTCACCCGGCGTATCTTCGCCTTGTCCCCTCCGACCGTCAGGTCTTTAAAAGAAATGCCGGTTATGAACGAGACATAAGAAGGGACGAGCGGCAGCACGCAAGGGGACAGGAAAGAAGCAACTCCCGCAAGAAAAGCTAACGGAAAAGACACATCTGCCATACAACTAATCTACCCCAGATTAAGCAAAAATGAAAGGTTAGGAAGGACTACAGGGCTTAATTGATTTGCTCTCTTGAGAATTTTTATCGTCACATGATATTCTTCGCTTATGCCGAAGAAGCAGACTCCTCTCAGTTATCTGCAATTCATGAAAAGGATCAGCGCATTTTTCCTGATCGTGGTTGCTACGGCATCGCTCACAGGCTGCATCACCTTTCTGACCGAGATCAAAGTCCGGGGTGACGGCAGCGGGACGATGGTGCAGACGATAACCCTGAACCCGGAGCAGATGAAGAAGTCGATGGAGGATATCGCGAAACAGATGGGCGCGACAATGACCGAATCAAAAGAGGATTCGAAAAATGACTCCCCGAAGGCATCTAAGGAGGGAATGTTTAAGGAAGACGACCTCAAGGGCAAGGCCATAGATATGGGAGAAGGGGTGACGTTCGTGTCAGCGGAAACGATTGATACCAAGACGGCGGTTGGAGTGCGCGTGACTTACGCCTTCAAGGACATAAATCATCTGGCCATTAACCCAAAGCCGGAGGCGGCGATGGGGATGGCCTCCGCCGGTGCTTCCGCTGAGGAAGCCGTGAAGTTCCTGTTCAGCCGCAAGCCGGACGGCAACGCAGTGCTAACAATCCTCTTCTCCCAGGCCAAGCTGGACACTAAGGAACAGGCGACCGCACCGCCGCCTCCCGCTTCTCCGGAAGAATCGGCCCAACAGACGGCAATGGTCAAGCAGATGTTCAAAGGCCTTCACATGGGACTGGCCGTTGATGTGGAGGGCAAGATTGTTAAGACCAACAGCCCGTATGTCGAAGGATCGAAGGTCACGCTGATGGACATCGATTTCGACCCGCTTCTATCCGACGAGGAGGGTTACAAGGCTTTGAGCGCGAAGCTGGAGAAAGCGATGGGAGATGACCGGAAGACAATGGAGGCTCTCAAGGGAGTCAAGGGCCTCAGGATCGTGACGGATCCGGAAGTCTCGATCGAGTTCGCTCCGAAATAGAATTCCCCGGCTGCTTACCGGAACGACTCCGGCCGTGCAATGAATTTCAATATTTATGGGACGCCAATTTAAACAACATCTTGTGTAAAGGACACTAAAGAAGACTTACCGGGCGCATTCGGACTGGTCACCTTTGAGTTTCTCAATCGCATGAGGTATCACGTCGACGACGGCTTCGAGGCCCTCCCTCACCGCTTTCGGACTTCCCGGGAGATTGATTATGAGAGTGCATCCTTTCACACCCGCGACGGCCCGTGAAAGCATCGCCCTGTTTGTTTTCTTAAGCCCCTCAAGCCTCATCGCCTCTGCGATGCCGGGAACTTGTTTATCTATTACCTCAAGGGTTGCGTCGGGAGTGACATCTCTGGGCGAAAGGCCTGTGCCGCCCGTCGTCAGTATAAGATCGACCTTTCCGCTGAATTCAAGGAGTTTCTCTTTGATGAGATCCTTTTCATCCGGAAGGACTTGAGAGAACCTGACCTCGGCATCGATCTTCTTAAGGAGTTCTCCGATCAAAGGTCCGCTTGCGTCTTCACGC
>JBFLXP010000251.1:0-4918 GCA_040757315.1 Nitrospirota bacterium | reverse complement strand
TCTGTCCGCAAACACTCCAAGCACCTGCCTCCGTGCACCGGCAGGATTCGTAATGGGACCGAGTATATTGAATATGGTTCTTATTCCCATCTCCCGACGGGGACCTATGGCATATTTCATCGCGGGATGAAATAAAGGCGCAAATAGAAAACCGAAGCCGGTCTCGAAGAGACATTTCTCAACCTTTTCCGGCGCAAGGTCGATCTTCACGCCGAGGGCCTCAAGGACGTCGGCGCTGCCCGATTGACTCGACACCGAACGGTTGCCGTGTTTCGCCACAGGTATTCCGGCGCCGGAAACAACAAAGGCCGTTGTAGTCGATATGTTGAAGGTATGGGACATGTCACCGCCTGTCCCGCAGGTGTCGAGAACTCCTTCCGGAGCCCTTATCGCGGTAGCCTTCTCTCTCATGATTCTGGCAGCGCCGCTTATTTCCTCGACCGTCTCCCCCTTGATCCTCAAAGCCGTCAGGAACGCTGCAATCTGCGCATCCGTTGCCTTTCCCTCCATGATCTCCTTTATGCAGTCTGCGGCTTCTTTTTCCGAAAGGTCGATGTTATTAACCAGCATTTTTATTGCTTCTTTAATCATTCCCGTATCTCAGTCCCAGAAAATTCTTCAGAAGATCTTTCCCCACGCTCGTCAATATCGATTCCGGATGAAACTGTACCCCCTCGACGACGAAATCTCTGTGGCGGACACCCATGATCTCGCCGACATCCGTCCATGCGGTAATCTGAAGACATTCCGGCAGCGTCTCTCTCTTTATGAGGAGAGAATGATACCTCGTAGCCTCGAAGGGGTTGGGAAGTCCTTTGTAGACTGTCTTCCCGTCGTGGTAAATCCTTGATGTCTTTCCGTGCATAAGCCGGGGCGCCCTTATGATGTCGCCTCCGTAAGCCGCGCCGATAGACTGATGCCCAAGGCAGACTCCGAGGATAGGAATTTTGCCGGCAAAGCTCCTGACGGTATCCATCGAGATGCCGGCCTCTTTCGGCGTGCAGGGGCCGGGAGAGATCACGATCTTGTCCGGGTTCATCCGCTCTATCTCCGGAATCGAAATCTTGTTGTTCCGGTAAACGCGCACGTCCTCGCCAAGCTCGCCGAGGTACTGCACGAGGTTGTAGGTGAAAGAATCATAATTGTCGATCATCAAAAGCATAAGCAAGTAACCTCAGTGTTGTTAACCATTCTCGTCGTTCTCGTCCACAACTTGTCATTGCCCGTCCGTCAATACGTAAGACGGATGATCGGGCAATCCACCCTTCGACAGGCTCAGGGTGACAATTGTCATGGTGAGCTTGTCGAACCATGGATCCTCTTCCGGTCAAGCCGGAGAATGACAGAATTATGAAATTAACTTAATTCTTTCTCCGCCATCTCAACGGCCTTCATCATGCCCATCGCCTTGTTCACCGTCTCAGCATATTCTCTTTCCGGGACTGAATCCGAAACTATTCCCGCTCCTGCCTGAACGTAGACTTTCTCTCCTTTTATGATAAGCGTTCTGATGGTGATACACGTATCCATGTTCCCGGAATAGCTGAAATATCCGACAGCGCCCGCGTAGGGCCCCCGTTTCATGGGTTCGAGTTCCTCAATGATCTCCATGGCCCTCACCTTGGGGGCACCTGTGACAGTTCCTGCGGGAAAGCACGCCTCCAGAACGTGAAATGCGTCAAGCCCCTGGTTCAGAACGCCTTCAACATTGGACACGAGATGCATCACATGGCTGTAACGCTCTACCGACATCAGTTCAGTAACCTTCACGGACCCGATCTTCGAAACCCTGCCGACATCATTCCTGCCGAGGTCGACAAGCATGATGTGCTCCGCCATTTCCTTGGGATCATTCCTCAATTCTTCTTCAAGAGTCCTGTCTTCTTCCTCAGTATCTCCTCTTTTTCTGGTGCCTGCGATGGGTCTCAGGATTATCTTTTTCCCCTCAAGCCTCACAAGAATCTCCGGGGATGAGCCGACGAGCTGCGCGTCGCCGGTATTGATATAGTACATGTAGGGAGATGGATTGATTACCCGGAGCGTCCTGTAAATATTAAAAGGGGTAGTGTCGTACTCCCGGTTAAACCTCTGAGACAGCACCACCTGGACAACATCGCCCGACATTACATACTCTTTGGCTTTAAGAACCGCCTCCTCAAAAGCTTTCTTCGATGGAAAGGACGAAACAAATTCCGACAGGGTCGGACCGCTCTCCCTAATCCCTCCCTTGCCAAAAGGGGGAACAAGGGGCAGATCCCTCTCACTTCGTTTTCTCTTTTTCGTGGCCGGAAGCTTTGTTTTTCTTAATTTTTCGATGATGTTCTCAATCTTCTCATTGGCTTCCCTGTATGCATCTTCAGGAGATTTATCATTAATGTGCGCGTTCGAGACGACCTTGATCTTTCCTTTGAGATTATCAAAGATCACCACGGTGTCGGTGACCATGAGAAACATGTCGGGGAGTTTCAAACCCGACATGTTCGTATCGGGGATCTCCTCAAAAAACCTGACCATATCGTAACCGATGTAGCCGACGAGACCGCCGTAGAATCTCGGCAAGCCCGGGACGTCGACCGGATTGTATGCCGTGAGTTCCTTTTTTATGACTTCAAAGGGGTTATCGGCATCGACTGTCTGTTTTCCGGATTTCTTGTCCTTGATTTCCACCTTCCTTCCCCAACTTCGTATAATCCGGGAAGGACGGGAACCCAGAAAAGAATACCGCGCCCACTTTTCTCCGCCGATCATACTTTCGAGCAAAAAGGAGGGCGATCCGCCAAGTTTCATAGCCGCAGACACAGGGGTCTCGGTGTCCGCGAGGATTTCCCTGAAAACAGGGATAAGGTTTCCCTGCTTCGACAACCCCTTGAAACTCTCCAAATCCGGTATCGGCATATTGACAAAATCCGGCCTTTCTATTAGTATTTTTAGTAGTAACGTTCATTATAGCTTATTACTTCAGCATAAGTTAAGAGTTGAAAATCAGGAGTTGAGAGGAAAAGTTGGGAGAAACAAACATCTTTTCAAACTCTTAACTTGAAACTTCTCACTTTTAATTTGTTTTTTGAATGCGGGAATAGCTCAGTTGGTAGAGCACAACCTTGCCAAGGTTGGGGTCGCGGGTTCGAACCCCGTTTCCCGCTCCATCATGACTGCAGTGAACAGTAAGAAGTAAACCGTAAACAGTAAATACGTTTTCTTCTTTTTACTCTTTACGATTCACTTTTTACGGTAGTTAACGGCGGCGTACCCAAGTGGCTAAGGGAGAGGTCTGCAAAACCTTTATGCAGCGGTTCAAATCCGCTCGCCGCCTCCAACAAGAAGCGTTTCGAGCAATGCCGGATCGAGCTTGCGTTGTTCAAAGTATTCCCGCTCGAGAGTCTCTATGTAGAAACGGTCGAGTCCGCTGTTGTTCAAAAAATCCTCCCGCAGTACAGTGTCCCTGTTCTGGACGATTAACGGCAACAGGTGGTTCAGATAAAAAGATTCCTTCTTGAGATCCAGAAACGCCCTGTCAAAAAGATTCTTCGGCGCAGAGGTCGTAAGCCCTTTTTCCGCGAGCTCCCGGGATATGTCCTCGCGTATTTTCTCGCGTCCTTTTCTTGACTCAAGTCCCGGGAAAAAGCTGCGTGTTCTGTCTCTCAGAGCGCTGTAGATGAGGCGATAGAGTCTCTCCTCTTCGGCCATTGCGGTCAAATCCCCCACAACATCCCTCAGCGATGCATCCCCTGCGGCAATCTTCTTTATTCCCTTGGCCAAGGTCTTCGCCTTTTTCCGGCCGTAACTCGTCACATATCTATTATTCAGAAGCTCCTTGAAAAACAGTTCATCGAAAAGGCTCTTGTCCAGCAGATCAAACTCCCTCTTATTGCCGATCAGACTCCTCAGCGAATCTTCTGATAAGTTTGCATTCTCCATGAAAGCAATCTGGCTTAATAGAGTAGAAACGTTGTCGTACCTGTCAAAATAGGTGACGATTGAAGTGAATTCTTCAAAAAGGCTGAAGTCGTTCGTCTCCCGGGCAACCTCGTCACAGGCCCTGACTGTATCGAGAAGTATCTGTTCAAACCCCTTATCCCTGTTGACGCCGGCCGCCTGTTTCGCCCTGACAAGTCTGACTATATCTTCATGGATGATATGCCTTTTAAGGGAGGGATCCTTAAAAAACAGGTTCTGCAGTATCGTCCTTGTCTCCCTCAGATATTCAGGCTCCTCGATAGCCTGAATCTTTCGTCCCCTCAGGAGAAGGTCGTCGAGCGTTTCAAAAAGGACGATCGGGATATTGTTCCGTATGCCCAGTGTTCGCAACCGTTCAAGCCGCGCGAACTCCGTCTGCTGAAGAGTGTCTTTCAGGAGTCCGCTTAACAGGATATCCCGGTATTCATCGACAATATGTTTGTTGTCGGGATGCCGGTACATGATGTCTATCTTCATTCGCTCCTGTTGGTAGCGGTCTATGTGACACTGTGCGGATATGTCTTCGATATACATCTCCTCATTCGGCGAGAGTGCCCTGTCACGGGAGTAGAAGTCGGCATAAGCCCTGTAGAACTTCTGATTGCCCTCGTGAATGAGCTTGAAAATAAAGACCGAGGCGTTGTCCTCTCTCAGTTCGCCCAGGAATCGTTCGAGAAGCTCTGCATCTCCGTCGCTGGCAGGGAGGCTTGTCCGTTTGAGGAACTTCCCGACCGAACCGAGTATCTGTTTCTGCCTTCTTTTGTAATCTCCGGTGAAATCGGATGACACGAAAAAATAATAATTTTTTACCGCGTGCCCCTGAATGAACAGACGGTAGAAAGATTCTCTGCCCTCTGTTTCGTTCGTAAAAATAACCCGCTCGTCCTCATCAAGGAAAGCACCGAACATGATCAGCCTGTTGGCGACCATCCGCTTCCGGAGATCTTTCAGCGGCTGATCG
>JBFLXP010000250.1:0-4951 GCA_040757315.1 Nitrospirota bacterium | reverse complement strand
ATAACTAATGACCTATGCAATTTCCCCCTTAATCTGTCACTCCCGCTTGTCGGGAGTCCTTCTGAAGAAAGATTCCGGGCAAGCCGGAATGACAAAAATTAGGACATTACTTTTGCATCTTTCAATAGCCCGTCATTCCCACGAAGCCTGTCCCCGCAGTCTGTAAGCGGGGAGCGGGAATCCAGGACTTTTTGTTTTTAAAGACGCTGGATTCCCGATTACTACCTCGGGAATGACGACAAAAAGAATTTTTTCAGCAGCACGGGGACTGCCGCAGCTACTATTAACAGTCTCAAAATAATGAATACATTGCTTGTGAAATCCCTCCTATCCTCCCTTTACCAAAGGGAGGAAAACCCGAGTTTGCAATGACGGCGGGAACGACAGAGACTCCCATGTCCCGGAGGACTACCGACAGCATGTCGAGCCTTTTTTTCTCCTTGACATACAACGAGCAAAGATGGTATAAGTGTATGCTTGCAAAGTAAAATATCTTCTCAAAAATTAGCATTGCAATGACCGATGAATAGTGGCAATCGATTTCAAAAGGGGGTAAAAAAGAAATGAAGCGTATCAGGTTCTGCAAGAGGGGATCAACAATGTCTCTGTGGTCGCAGTTTGTCCTCATCGGGTGCGGATTTATCCTGCTCATTCTGCCGCTTTGTGTGGACGTGACAACGAGCTTTGCCCAGGCGCAATTGTCCACTGCCGACTGCGTAAAGTGCCATGCGGCGGTTGTCGAGACGGTGGAAGGCAAGGGAGCGAAACACAAATCGGCTATCAGTTGTATGGATTGCCATAAGGGACATCCTCCCATGGTCAGCAAAGACAAGATTATTCCCGCCTGCAGCATGTGCCACGCGGGTAAAGCGCACTACGAGATAGGCGGCTGCAACACCTGCCACTCCGATCCCCATGCCCCCCTCGACATGAAGTTGGGTGCCAACGTGACCGGACCTTGTCTTTCCTGTCACCCTCAGCAGGGTCAGGAGGTCAAGGATCACCCTACCCTTCATTCAAAGCTGTTCTGCACAACCTGCCACAGGGAACACAAACAAGTGCCTCCGTGCCTTCAGTGCCATCGGTCTCACTCTTCCGATATGGTGAACAAAGACTGCCTGACCTGTCATCCCGCGCACCAGCCGCTCACTATTAATTACGGTCCCGATATGCCGTCCAAGTTCTGTGCCGCATGCCATCAGAATATATCTACCATGCTTCTCGGCACTGATTCAAAACATGCAAAACTCGTCTGCGTTTTCTGTCATAAGGAGAAGCACAAGATGGTTCCTGCATGTGAGTCCTGTCACGGGTCGCCTCATCCGTCTGCCATGCTCACAAAGTTCAAGACCTGTAATGCATGTCATATAAACGCACACACATTAGGAAAGGAGGTTAAAAAGAAATGAAGTATCAGAAAAAAGCTGTTTTGTTAGCCGGCATTCTCATCCTGGCGCTTGCTGCCTTGTTATCCTGCGCATCGCAGCAGGTGGCGCCGGAAAAACCGCAGGCAGAGCAGCAGGTGGCACAGGCTGCCGTAGAACCAGCGCCCCCGCCTCCGCCGCCGGTGGAGGAAAAGCCGAAATCGCTCTATGAAACCGATGTGAAGCCGCTTACACCGGCCCAATGCGGAAGCTGTCATTTCTCGGTTTTCGACCAGATCAGGAACCAGGGGGGGAAACACAAGCTCGACTGTACTCAGTGCCATGTGAAATACCATGCTTACAACCCGGTCAAGCAGAACTGGAAAGAGATTATGCCCCAGTGCCAGACCTGTCATGGTAATTTCCACGGAGAAAAGCATACGAATTGTATGCAGTGCCATAATCAGCCGCACGCTCCGAAACAGCAGATGGCAGTGAGCGCCGAACTCATGAAGGTCTGCAACGATTGCCACGGTAAGGTAGGACAGGAATTGCAGAGCAGTCCGAGCAAGCATACGAAAGTTGCTTGTTCCACGTGCCATCACCAGAAACACGGATATATTCCGTCATGCATGGAATGTCACAAACCGCATACTCCTGCCCAGACCGTCAAAGAGTGTCTTGGCTGTCACCCCGTGCATTCGCCTCTGAAAATCGCTTATGCTAAAGAAACTCCGAACAACGTATGCGGCGCTTGTCACGCTCCGGTTTACAAGAAACTTGAAGCAAGTTCAGGCAAGCACCGGATGGTGGCGTGCGCGCAGTGTCATCCCAAGCACAGACAGATCCCGAAATGTGAGGAGTGCCACGGCAAGCCACACGGGGAAGGGCTTCTCAAGAAATTCCCGAATTGTAATCAATGCCACGTGGACGTCCACGATCTGCCGGCTCTTTCAGCTAAGTAGCCGCAGCAACTGAACTGTTGCCACCGGGAGATTTTTTGTCTCCCGGTGGCACAATTTCTCCCACATATTGTAGTGTCTCATAAATAGCTTTCCATAGAATCTCTTGAAAAAATCCATTTGTCGTCATTCCCGAGGTAGTAATCGGGAATCCATCGTCTTTAAAAACAAAGAGTCCTGGATTCCCGCTCCCCGCTTACAGACTGCGGGGACAGGCTTCGCGGGAATGACGGCCAAAACACTCCAACATATATAAAGAAGCGTTGGAGACACTACAATAGATTCCGTCTATAGACAAGTCCTGAATCATAGTTTCACAACATCTTCATAAAGACTTCGCCGCGTCTTCACATTCATAAGGTATCTTAATTTAGTGAGATTTAGGGATATTGGATGAAGAACAATTAATACTTTAGTTTTAAGTTTCCTTCAAACGTTGTATTTCTTGACAATAAGATTGAGGGACTATAAACTAACTTATTTATATATGCAGTATAAGTATATATAAAATCTCAATTATCAGGCGGTAAGTGTGAAGGCAAAACTGAAGCGAAAATTTTTAGGGAGTAGTGTTGCTTTAATCGTGTCATTCATTTTCTTCGGATTTTCATGCCCGCCGGCCGATGCGGAAGATACTCCTTGTTTGGAATGTCATGTCAAATTCAAAGAGCCTGCGAAGAACGTGCACGCCGCTCTGAATATGGGCTGCGAAACCTGCCACAGGAAAGAGGAGGGGAGGACCCATCCAGGAGAGAAGAAAAGCATTGTTCTTACGCAGAATATGCCGAAACTCTGCTACGGCTGCCATGATGAATCAAAATTCAAAGGCGACGTGGTGCATGCGCCGATCGCGGCCGGTATGTGCACAGGATGCCACGACCCGCATCAGTCCGATAACGGCAAGATCCTGAAGGAGCCGCTGCCGGAAGTCTGCTATACATGTCACGACAAGGCTAAATTTACGAAGAAGTATGTGCATAATGTGATTAATGTCGTCGGATGCGGCTCGTGCCACAGTCCCCATGTTGCCGGCAATCCGTCTCTCCTCCCTTCTTCAATCAACGATGTGTGTACCACATGCCACAAGGGACAGTCGACGGGAGGTCACGTGGTAGCGCTTCCGGGGAAAAAGTTTCACCCCGTGAGAGGCGTCACCGATCTGAGCACGGTCAAGTGGATTAAAGTTCCGGACCCCAATAATCCCAAAAAGGAGGTCGAGGTGCCGGACCCGAATGTGCCGGGCAAAGAGTTGAGTTGCGTGAGTTGTCACGACCCGCACAGCTCCGACTATAAGCGACTTTTCACGGCTCAGAGGCTCTGCCTGAAATGCCACAAATACTGATCACGGCATTGCAAGCGATGTCTCCGGCGCAATCATTTTGGAAACTTTTTTCGCAGGTATGAAAGTAATGAAAAACAATTTTACGTCTATTGAGCGGCCGCTGTACCGCGACTGCATCCGTTGTCTCCCAATATTCGTGGTCATCATAGCAGCTTTTACATCTGTTATCGGATGCGGCGCCATCGGTTCCCGTCCTTCGGATAATTTCACCGGAGAATATGTCTGGCCTGCCCCTCCTGAGACGCCGCGAATCAAATGGCTCAGGAACTGGATGAACAGATATGACTTCGGAAAACCAAACCAGGTCCTCACGTTTCTTATGGGTGAAGACCCCATAGAAAGACTGAGAAGACCGCAAGGCGTCGTGGCCGACGCAGCCGGAAACGTCTATGTAGCGGATTCCGAGCAGCACGGGGTATTTGTTTTCGACCAGGAGAAAAATGTTCTGAGATTTCTGGGAGAGGGCATACTCGGCACCCCGGTGGGCCTTGCGATCGATAACAAACTTGGGATCATCTATGTTGCCGATTCCAAGCTCGACAAGGTCGTCGGTTTCGACAAGAACACGGGGAAGGTGGTCCTGAATCTCGGTGTCCCCGGTGAATTCAAGAACCCTTCAGGGTTGGTTTTTGACGAAGAGCGTGAGCGGCTCTTCGTGGCTGATACGAAGAACAATGTCATCAGGGTTTTTGACAAGAACGGTAAAGAGTTGTTCACAATAGGCAAAAAGGGCGAAGACGACGGTGAATTCAGCCTCCCAAGCTTCCTGGCTCTCGACCGGCAGGGAAGACTTTATGTCGTCGACACGTTCAACTTCAGGGTTCAGATATTCGATCAGAATGGGAGGTTTTTGAGAAAATTCGGGAGATTGGGTGATGCGTCGGGAAGATTCTCGAGACCGGCCGGAATCGGCGTAGACTCCGATGAGCACATATACGTTGTCGACACCGCTTTCAGCAATTTCCAGATCTTCGATATTGAAGGCAAGCTTCTCCTCTGGGTTGGAAGTAACGGGATGAAGCCAGGGGAGTTCGGCTTTCCGGTCGGGATGTATATAGACAGGACGGACAAAATATACGTAGCTGATGCTTTTAACCGGAGAGTTCAGGTATTTCAGTACCTGAAAGAGAGCAAAGAAAACAAATAGACCCGAACCGTTCGCATAACTGAAGAAAAACAGAGGAATAGTTTGTGAAGCGGAATAACCCGTCCCTTCTTTTTTGTGTTCTTTTATTTTTTTTTTGTAACTCAATCCATTTCTGAAAAGTCCTACGCAATGTCGG
>JBFLXP010000249.1:0-4984 GCA_040757315.1 Nitrospirota bacterium | reverse complement strand
GCAAGCGGCTTGGCGCATTGCCGTCGAGGCCTGGCTGAGTATGAAAGGGTTTATTACTATTACCAGAAACGGAAAAGTGTTACCCAATTTTTTCTGATTTTGGTATCAAAAAATGATGGCGTGCACATCCTTCATAAAGGGACGATAAAGTCAAATCAGGAATGCCTGCGCCCTGCGGATAAAGGATATCGACTTTGAGCAGAATTTGGTTATTGTCAGATCCGGAAAAGGGGACAAAGACCGGCGGACGGTATTGCCGGAATCGCTGAAGGACGATCTTATCCGGCACATGTCTGAAATAAGATGTTTTCATGACAGAGACCGGAAAGAGGACGTAGGCGGGGTGTGGCTTCCGGATGCGCTTGAGAGAAAATATCCGAATGCGGGGAAAGAGTGGGCGTGGTTCTGGATGTTCCCCGCAAATCGCTTTCGGTCGATCCCATCACACGTGTCGTGCGTAGGCATCACGTTCATCCGGCATCCGTCCAGAAGGCATTCTACGACGCTCTTGGTAAATCAGGAGTTGCGAAGCAGGCATCGGTTCACACGCTTCGCCACAGTTTTGCGACTCACCTCCTTGAAAACGGGTATGACATCAGAATCATACAGGAACTTCTTGGACATGCTAATTTGCAGACGACAATGATCTATACTCACGTTGCCACGAAGACTATATTGGGAGTGCGGAGTCCGCTGGATAAATAGATGTTAGTGAATAGAGTGCAGGTTGTTAATCTTGTCACGGACAGAGAAACTGTGAAATGCCGCACAGCTCACCGCTTGCCTTTTTCTCTCAGAACAATCATCGCCACAAGAGCGACTAAGAACATCAGGATGCTGATGCCCTGTGACACGGATATAATGCCTGGAAAAATGAAGCCTCTCGCAACATCTCCTCTGAAGAATTCGACGACGAACCTGAGTACGGCGTAAAGGAGGAGATAGGCGGTGAAAAGCTGGCCGTTGAATGATTTATGCCTTCTCATCGAGATGAGGATAAGGAAATTGATCAACTCACCTGCCGACTCATAGAGTTGAGTGGGGTGCAAGATAACACTCGTCGGGGCGAGGCAGTCGGGATCGCTGAATATGACGCCCCAGGGAAGCGCCTGCGCCGTCTTGCCGTAGCAACATCCCGCGGCAAAACAGCCGAGCCTGCCGAACACATGGCCTATCGCGATGGAGGGGGCAAAGATGTCCGCTGTCTGCCACAGTGAGAGATTATTCTTCTTCACATACCAGACGAATGTCGGTACGGCAAGGAGTACGCCTCCGTAAAAGACGAGGCCGCCTTCCCAAATTTTGAAGACGTCGAGGGGATTCTTGAGATAATAATCGAAATTGATAAATATGAAGAACAGCCGCGAACCAATGATTGCCGCGAGAAGGACGTAGAAGCCGAGGTCTATCATCTTGTTCGAGGGAATGCCTTCCCTTTTCGCCTGTCTCATGGCAAGCCATAGGGCGACGAGAAACCCAATGGCCAGCAAAAAACCGTATGTGTGTATCGTCAGAGGGCCGATCTTGATGAGTATGGGATGCATAGGTTACTTTAACATTCCCCAAAACCTTGTTCGATAATCGTCATTGCCCGACTTGATCGGGCAATCCAGGAGGGGGAACTGGATTCTCCGGTCAAGCCGGAGAATGACAAGAAGGAGATGACTTTTGGTGAGCTTTTATGCATAACTTGCCCGAATGGTCTATTCTTTCGAGTTTTCATAGGGTCCGCGTCTAACTGTCACTCTACCTTTTCATTAGAGAAGTCAGCAATATTATACCTATGCCAATCGTCAATGCTGAGTCGGCGACGTTGAAGGCCGGCCAATGAAAATCCCCGACGAAGAAATCTATAAAGTCCACAACCTTTCCATAGAGCAACCGGTCGATCAGGTTTCCTATCGCCCCGCCGAGCACAAGTGAAAGGCCGAACTGATTGTAAGCATTCCTTTTGAGCAGATATATCACAAAGATTATTGCAACGGCCGAAATGCCGATGAAGAACGCGCTTCCGAGGTTCTTGAAGCTGCCGAATGCAGCTCCCGTGTTCTGCACATAAACGATGTGAAGGAAGGGGAAGACTTCAATCGATTCCAGCAGGCTGACATGATTCATAATCAGGAATTTGGTTGCCTGATCGAGTATTATGACGGCTATGACGACCAGGGAGACAAGAACGGCGCGTTTCATCAGGAATGGATAACCTTATAACACCGGTCGCAGACTTCCGGCTCATCCGGATAAGCACCGACAGTTTCACGTCTGTTCCAACACCTCTGACACTTCGTGCCGGGAGCCTTCTCGGTCCTGATTTCGAGTCCTTCTATTTCCGAACTCGTGTATGCGTCTTTCAAACTCGCATCCGCGATCTCGACTGCCGATACGATGAAGAAGGTCGGCAAGAAATCCTTGTCTGCCGAAACCAATGACCGATAATGCTCCGGAAGCTTCAGAATAATTTTTGCTTCCAGCGAATTGCCGAGAAACTTCTCCGCCCGCTTCATCTCAAGTGCCTTGTTCACTTCGGTCCTCAGCTTGAAGAGATCATCCCACTTCTCCTCCAGCTTCTGATTGAGATATTTTTCGTCTGCCTCAGGAAATCCGGACAGGAAAACAGATTCGCCCGCATCCTCTGCTTCCTGTCCCCCTTCGGCCGCCGTTTTCCTCATGCTCTGCCAGACCTCTTCAGCCGTGAAAGAGAGTATCGGCGCCATCAGCCGCGTCATCGATGAGAGGATCTGGAAGAGGACCCACTGAGCGGCTCGTCGTTCAGACGAATCCGCTTTGAATGTGTAAAGCCTGTCCTTTAGTACATCGAGATAGAAGGAGCTCATGTCGACGACGCAGAAATTGTGGATGTTATGGAAGACTTCATGGAAATCAAAATTGTCATATGCCGAAGTCACCTTATCCGTAAATGACTGAAGCCTGCTCATCGCCCAGCGGTCGATTTCGAGAAGATCTTTATCGTAATCCCGGCCGTCGAAGTCGGCGATATTGCCGAGAAGGAACCGGCAGGTATTCCGTATCTTGCGGTATGCCTCCGTCAGCCTGTCGAGAATCTCCCTGGATATGCGTATATCCTCTCTGTAGTCTTCCGCCGAAACCCATAGTCTCAGGATTTCGGCGCCGTTGCTTTTGATAACTTCCTGAGGAGCGACGACGTTGCCGAGAGACTTCGACATTTTCTTGCCCTGACCGTCGACCACGAAACCATGCGTAAGAACAGTCCGGTAAGGCGCTTTGCCGCGTGTCCCGGTGGATGCGAGCAGGGAACTCTGGAACCATCCCCTGTGCTGATCGCTTCCTTCGAGGTACAGGTCGGCAGGCCAGGAAAGCCTTTCGTCGATCTCCGTAACGGCGGCATGGCTGACACCCGAATCGAACCAGACATCAAGGATGTCCATTTCTTTCGAAAAGGAAGAGCCGCCGCATTTCTTGCACCGATATCCCTGAGGAAGAATCTCTTCCGTTTTCTTCATGAACCACACGTCCGCACTGTGCTTCTCGACAAGACTGACAATACCGGCAAGAACCTCGTGGTCCGTGACAAACTCGTCACAACCATCGCATCTGAAAAGCGTTATCGGAACCCCCCAGGCCCGCTGTCTGGATATGCACCAGTCGGGCCTGTTCGAGACCATGCCGTGGATCCTGTCCTTACCCCATTTCGGTACCCAGGCGACACGTTCGATCTCTTCGAGGCATTTTTCTCTGAGGCTGTTTTTCGCCATCGAAATGAACCATTGTTCGGTTGCACGAAATATAACCGGTTTCTTGCAGCGCCAGCAATGGGGGTAGGAGTGAGTGATTTTTTCTTCCTTAATCAGGGCGTTCTTCCGCTTCAATATTTCGATAATCTCGGCATTCGCCTTGAAAACGAATTTTCCCTGAAGCGGCGAGTTCTGCTCGTCTCCGGTGAATCTGAAATTTCCCTTTTTGTCGACGGGCGCATAGATATCGAGACCGTACTTGAGTCCGATATTATAGTCGTCTTCACCATGGCCCGGCGCAATGTGGACGATTCCAGTGCCTTCCTCAAGGGAGACGAATTCACCCAGCACAACCTTTGATTTTCTCTCTACGAACGGATGGCAAGCCTCCATGCCTTCGAAGTCTTTGCCCGCCTTCTTTATAAGAATACCGTTACGGAGGCCTATCTCTTCTCTCAGGGCCTCGACGCGACCCTCTGCCACGACATAGACCTCTTCGCCCTGATCCAGAGCCGCGTAATCAAAGTCGGGATGTAAAGCAAGGGCGAGGTTTGCGGGTAATGTCCACGGGGTCGTCGTCCAGATCAAAACAAATACCCGCCTCCCGGCAAGCTGCGGCAAGAATTTCGCGATACTCTCTTCGGCAACGGCAAACTTAACGAATATCGAAGGCGATTCTTTATCGTTGTATTCAACCTCTGCTTCCGCCAGCGCCGTAACGCAGGAAGGACACCAGTGCACAGGCTTCTTGCCTTTATAAATAGCTCCCGATTCCACGAACTTGCAGAATTCCCTCACGATGGTCGCTTCGTAATCATTGGACATTGTGAGGTAAGGCTTATGCCAGTCTCCGAAGACGCCCAAACGCACGAATTCATCCCGCTGGATATCGACAAATTTTGACGCATACTCTTTGCAAAGGTTCCGCTTTTCAAGTACGTCGAATTTATCTTTCTTATCGCCGAGATTCTTGTCCACCTGGAGTTCGATGGGCAGACCGTGGCAGTCCCACCCCGGGATGTAGGGAGCGTAAGAACCTCTCATAGCCTTATACTTCACGATAATATCCTTCAATATTTTATTCAGGGCGTGACCGATGTGAATATGACCGTTCGCATATGGCGGACCGTCATGAAGGATATAATGTCTTTTCTCTGTATTCTTTCTCTGGATCTCGGCATAGACCCTGTTTTCTTCCCAGAATCTGAGCATGAGCGGCTCCTTCTGAGCAAGATTGGCTTTCATAGGGAAATCGGTTGCGGGCAAATTGA